>CAJJPZ010000018.1 GCA_905193765.1 uncultured Eubacterium sp. | reverse complement strand
CCCCAACCTTCGCATTCGTAGTGCGCGACTCTATCCAATTGAGCTAATGGCGCATGACCAAGTTGCACTGATAATTATAACCCATGATATGGTGTGATGTCAAAGGATTTTTTTGTTTTTTGATAGGCTGTATCAGATATCGGGTTCCGGGGGAAGTGTTTCGGTTTTCTTTTCGGGCAGGTTCGTCAGCAGTACTGCGGTGACTACCAGCAGTCCGCCTATGATCATGCTCAGGGAGATCACGTCGCCTACGAGGAAATAACCGAAGACGCAGGCGCATACCGGCTCGAATGTGTTGATTATCGAAGCATTGCTTGGTCCTATCAGCTTTACTCCAAGACAGAAGAACAGTATGGCTGCAAAAGCACATACGACAGCGAGGAGCAGCATGTAAGCCAGCTGCGATATGTTTTCTGTGAACAGCGGTCTGCCGCTTATGAGGCAGCGTCCGAAGTTGAATATCGCCGAGGCTGCCAGGACATATCCTGCGGTCACAAGGGAGTTGAATTCCTTAACGGATTCCGAAGAAAGACTTATCGTATATATAGTATAGCATCCGGCGCACGCCAGCGCGAACACGACGCCAAGTATCTTTATCTCCATGTCGGGAGACCACACTATGAGGCAGAGCCCAGCAAGAGATATAATCACTGCAGCTATCTTGACGGCTCTTACCTTTTCACGTCCCGATATCATCTCAATTGCGATGACGATGGCAGGGAACGTGAAAGATATGATAGTGGCAAGCGATCCGCTTATGTAGTTGAAAGACAGATAGAGTGTCGTCGCTATACCTATGTAGGACAGCATGATCGCTATCATCGGTTTTGCAGCTCTGCGTGTGAGGCGGAACGGTATCTTCCTGATGAATATGTACGCCCACATCAGTATGGCCGCATAGAAGAACTTGTTGAAAAGAAGTGTTTCGGTAACGACGCCTGTGCCGAAAGCCTTGAATGACAGCGACGGTACAAGCCCGTAGCATATAGTTGTCCCCACGATACAGAGACTTCCGATTATCTTTTTATCAGTCATTTTCATCACCTTGTCATAATTTTCGGATAATGTAGCTTGACTCAATATTAACACGAATGGTCGTTCGTGTATATTACAAAAACGAAAATTTATCTTACAAACTTGCCATCTTTACATCCTTTGTAGTATCATTGAATCAGCAGGCGGTCTGCATATATAAATATGCCTGCTCTTTTAAAACTGTCACAGGAGGACGATAGTGGATAAGGAAAAGATAAAAAAGGAATTCCCTGAGACTGTGAAGATCGCAGGATGTGAAGAAATCTTCTGGGAAAATGCGAAAATAAAAGAGAATCGTAAAAACAGTAATGAAAACATAGTGGATATAGACGATGCGGAGGCAAGACTCATCAGATTCGCGCCTTTCATCAGGAGGATGTTCCCGGAGGTGGCGGATGGCATAATCGAATCCGAACTCAAAGAAATAACAGCTATGAAAGAAGCTCTTGCAGCAGGCAGGGGCTCTTCGGAGAAAGTAGATGTAAAGGGAAGACTTTTCCTTAAATGTGACAGCCATCTACCTATATCGGGATCGATAAAGGCAAGAGGCGGGATATATGAAGTGCTGAAATTCACTGAGAAAACAGCACTCGACAGCGGTATGCTGACTGAGGATGATGACTACGGCAGACTGGCGGATGATGAGTTCAGGGATCTTTTCTCAAAATACAAAGTAGCGGTGGGATCCACAGGCAATCTTGGACTGAGCATAGGCATCATGAGCGCTGCTATTGGCTTCAGTGTGACAGTGCATATGTCGGCTGACGCAAGACAGTGGAAGAAGGATCTGTTGAGGTCGAAGGGCGTGACGGTCGTGGAATATCCCGATGATTACGAAGCCGCTGTTGCTCAGGGAAGAAAGATCGCAGAAGAAGATCCGTCGTGCCATTTCGTGGACGATGAGAATTCACTGGATCTTTTTGCAGGATACTCAGTCGCAGGAAAACGTCTCAGGAAGCAGCTGGAGGGTCAGGGTATAAAGGTGGATGAAGATCACCGTCTTTACATATATATACCGTGCGGAGTCGGCGGTGCACCGGGCGGCGTTACCTATGGCATAAAGAAGTATTTCGGAGATGATGCATACTGTTTCTTTGCAGAGCCTACCCATGCTCCGTGTATGACGCTGGGGCTGATAACAGGTCTCCATAACGGGATATCTGTCGGCGATCTTGGCATCGACGGGAAGACGGAAGCGGACGGCCTGGCTGTAGGCAGAGCTTCAGGTCTGGTTTCGGATGCGATGGAGAGCAGACTCAGTGGCTGTTTCACTGTAGATGACAGCAGGCTGTATCCGTCCCTGGCAGAACTCAGGGACAGCGAGGGCATATTCATCGAACCGTCGGCGTGTGCAGCCTTCGAGGGTCTGAAATATATCAATGAAAACGGCTCTGCGGTGGAGGGCCGGTGTTTCCCTGCTCCGGATGAGAACTCCATACATATAGTATGGGCGACAGGTGGGAATATGGTGCCGGAGGATGAAAAGAAAGCGTATTATGAACGTGGAAAGACGCTGTAGAAAACTGTAGCGTCCTGAAGATAAAATAAAAGAGAGAAGGTGTAGGATAATGGATATCAAAGAAGGACAGAAACTGCTCGAAGAACATATCGAGAAAACGCTAAAGGAGAATAATGTGGATCAGAAGGATACGCTGAATGGCAGGATGCAAAGTCGCAGGGGTGGGTGCTCGTACGAAGAAAAATCACTGTCATTCGAATTTCCGGTCCAGGCATGGCAGGCAAACCGGGCGGGTCAGCTTCATGGAGGAATGATATGCACAGCCTTCGATATCACTATCGCTGCGCTGGCCAGGTTCTATGCAGGAGAAAATTTTGCACCTACCGTGAGTCTCGACGTTAAATATGTGAGACCGGTAAAGATCGGGGACACGCTGGTGGTGAAAGCAAAAGCGATAGCCACAGGCAGGCGCATAACACAGCTTACGGGAGAGGCATACAGCAAAGAAACAGGAAAGCTCTCGGCAACGGCGGCGTCAGTATATCTCAATGTGGATACTACAAAGGAACGGACAGTAAACGGATAGTGCAGTGATTTATTTGCGGGTGTCTGATAATGACGAATTTTGTATACAATAAACGATAAACGGCTAAAAACTTTGACTTCTATTGTGTTTCATGATAAAGTGATATTACGGGTGTGCATTAATTTGCACTTGTTTTGAAAAGTAAAAAGGAGAATTGTCAAATGAAAAAATTTATCGGAATTGCTTTGGCACTCGTTTTGTCACTCTCAGTTTTTGCCGGATGCGGCTCAGACAGCGGTAGTAATGAGGACAGCAGCAAAGCTAAAGAAAAGTATGTGATCGCTACAGACACTACGTTCGCACCGTTTGAATTCACAAATGACGACAACGAATTCGTAGGTATCGATGTGGACATCCTTGCTGCGATAGCTAAAGATCAGGGATTCGAATATGATCTTCAGTCACTGGGATTCGATGCTGCCCTGGCTGCCGTTGAATCGGGACAGGCTGACGGAATGATCGCAGGTATGAGTATCACAGACAAGAGAAAAGAAACTTATGATTTCTCGGAATCATATTATGACTCAACTGTATGCGTAGCTGTAAAGAAGGACAGCGCAGCATCAGAACTGAAGGATCTCAAGGACAATGTAGTAGCTGTAAAGAACGGAACACAGAGTGCTGCATGGGCTGAATCCATCGCGGATGAATACAATCTCGAACTCAAATATTATGACGACTCTGCAATGATGTATCAGAACGTGCTGTCAGGAAACGCTGTGGCATGTTTCGAGGACTACCCGGTAATGGCATACGGTGTTACACAGGACAATGGAATGAAGCTCCTGTATGAGGAAGCAGGAGATTACGCTACTCCATATGGATTTGCTGTTAAAAAAGGCGAGAACGCAGAACTGCTTAAGATGTTCAACGATGGACTGAAGAACATCAAGGACAGCGGCGAATACGACAAGATCGTCAAGAAATACACAGATGCAAAATAATTTCATTACAGGATAGGGGAAATCGATATGGATTTGTTCAGAGTATTAGCTGATGCTTATCCATTGTTGCTTCAAGGTCTGGGTATGACAGTGAAGGTGACGGTGATTTCACTGATCTTTGCCATAGTCATAGGCATAATAACATGTCTGTTCGTTATTTCGAAGATCCCGCCTCTGCGCTGGATCGCGAAATTCTACATATGGCTGATCAGGGGAACTCCGATGCTTGTGCAGGCTATGTACATTTATCTTGCCTTACCTCAGCTTGTTCAGCTGGTAACAGGATCAGAATTCAAAATCTCAATTTTTGCAGCGAGCCTCGTGACCCTCACCATGAATGCAGGCGCATACATGTCTGAGATATTCAGAGGCGCTATCGAGGCTGTGAACAAAGGTCAGATGGAGGCTGCAAGGAGCCTGGGACTGTCATACGGACAGTCGATGGTCAAGATAATACTGCCGCAGGCAGTGCGGATATGTCTGCCGTCACTGGTAAATCAGTGCATTATCACATTAAAGGATTCCACGATCCTTTACGCTATAGGCCTTTCCGAGATAATGTACTACGGCAAGATCTATGTGGGAAGAACTTTTGAAGTGTTTGCTACATATACATGGATAGCGATCTTCTTCCTTATAATTATTTCGATCCTTTCGATAATATCGAGACAGATAGAAAGGAGGCTCAAGAAATAATGAAGATAAGTTCAGAACCAAAGATAATAATAGAAGACCTGCATAAGAGTTTTGGCGAACTGGAGGTGCTCAAAGGCATAAACGCCGAGATCGACAAGGGCGAGGTGATCTGTGTCATAGGTCCGTCCGGTTCGGGAAAATCGACTTTCCTGAGATGTATAAACCAGCTGGAGGAATCGACTTCCGGCAGGATAATCGTCGATGGAGAGGAAATCACAGCACAGAAAGCCGACATAAACAAGATAAGACGTCATATAGGAATGGTATTCCAGCAGTTCAATCTGTTTCCGCATATGTCAGTACTGGAAAACATCACGATGGCTCCGGTGACACTGAAGATCAAGAACAAGGACGAGGCTGCAAAAAAAGCCCTAGAGCTCCTTGACAGAGTCGGACTGAAGGAAAAAGCTGATTCGAAGCCATCAGATCTTTCAGGCGGTCAGCAGCAGAGAGTCGCCATAGCCAGGGCGCTTGCCATGGATCCCGACATAATGCTGTTCGATGAGCCGACTTCGGCACTGGACCCCGAAATGGTAGGCGAAGTACTGAATGTAATGAAGGAACTGGCATCCATGGGAATGACCATGGTAGTTGTTACCCATGAGATGGGATTCGCACGGGATGTGGCAGATAGAGTATTCTTTGTTGACGAGGGTGTGATCATGGAAGAAGGTACGCCTTCTGAAGTTTTCGGCTCGCCGAAAAACAAGAGGACTCAGGAATTCCTTAATAAAGTGCTTTAAAACGTATATTACGGAAAACAAGAGCTTTACATTGCATATTTATTTATAGAATAATTGCAGTTGAGGCTCTTTTTCTGTTATAATAACTTGATGATCAAAAGACTAAATATGTATTGCATAATAATATACTACAGTGTATAATTATAAAAACGGTATCAGTGACCGTTTATTCTTGTGCAGATGTTTATTTTTTATATATAGGAATTTAAAGGAGACTGAGGCAGAAAATGAGTAAAACAAAAGAAATAAAAGAGGGACTTATTTATCTGGAAGACGGGACCGTTTTCAAGGGAAAAGGCTTCGGATTCAGCGGTACAGCTGTCGGAGAAGTCGTTTTCAATACATCCATGACGGGATACCAGAAAATACTCACTGACCCTTCGTACAAAGGGCAGATAATCAATATGACCTATCCGCTCATAGGCAATTACGGTATAAGTGCGATAGACAACGAATCCGATGGGATACATGCTTTCGGTCTGATAATAAAGGATCTGTGTGATGAACCGTCGAACAGCAACTGTATAAAGACTCTCGATCAGTGGCTGAAGGAGCAGAAAATTCCGGGCGTATACGGTGTGGATACGAGACAGATCACAAAACGTATAAGAAAATCGGGAACGATAAAGTGCCTCATAAGCACTGAAGGCATCTCCATAAGCGAAGCCAGGGAACTCTGTGAAAAAGAAGAACTCAGAGGCGACTGGATGAAGGTGGTTTCTGTAAAGGAAAAGCAGGTACTGGAAGCGACAGGAGAAGGCGACGTCCTGAATGTCGCTGTACTGGATTTCGGCGTCAAGGCCAATATCCTGAAATGCCTCCAGGCCAGAAACTGCAGACTTACCGTGTACCCGTACGGCACTCCGGCCGAGGAGATACTCAGCGGGGATCCGGATGGGATATTCCTCACAAACGGACCGGGAGACCCTGAAGAGGCAACAGAAGCTGTGGAAGAAGTAAGGAAGCTGATCAGGACCAGTGAGATACCTATGTTTGGTATATGCATGGGGCATCAAATACTGGCGATAGCTCTGGGCGGCAGGACATACAAGCTCAAGTACGGTCACAGAGGCGGCAACCACGGAGTGTTCGACAAGGAGACGAAGCGTTCATATATAACGTCACAGAACCACGGTTATGCTGTACAGCACGAAAGCATAATACTGAAGGGGCTGGAAGTGACACATCTGAACCTCAATGACGGTACAGTAGAAGGAATGGAACACAGAGATCTTCCTATATTCTCGGTACAGTTCCACCCTGAGTCATCACCGGGACCGAACGACAATGCATACTTATTCGATAAATTTGTGGATATGATGAAGGAGAAAAAGGAAAATGCCTAAGAAAACATCTTTAAATAAAATACTTATCATCGGCTCAGGTCCTATCGTCATAGGGCAGGCAGCGGAATTCGACTATGCCGGTACACAGGCCTGCAAAGCGATCAAAGAAGAAGGCATAGAAACTATCCTGGTGAACAGCAATCCTGCTACTATAATGACTGACAAGGGTATCGCCGACAAGGTATATATGGAGCCGCTGACAGAGGAGGCTCTGGATCAGATACTGGCAAAGGAGCGTCCCGACGGCATGCTGGCAGGCTTCGGCGGACAGACAGGGCTGAACCTTGCTATGGAGCTGGAAAGCAAAGGCATCCTGAAAAAGTACGGCACGGAACTGCTTGGAGTAAACAGAGAGAGCATTAAGAAAGCCGAGGACAGAGAGGCTTTCAAGGAACTCATGCAGGAGATAAACGAGCCGATCCCAAGCAGCGTCATAGCGACATCCATGGAAGAGTGTTATGACTTTGTGGAAAAGGAAGGCTTCCCGGTAATAATCAGACCGGCGTATACGCTGGGAGGTACCGGCGGCGGCATAGCTGAGAACAAGAAGGAGCTCGAACAGCTCTGCTACAAAGGCATGGAGAACAGCGCCATAGGTCAGATCCTGCTGGAAAAATCAGTAGCGGGCTGGAAAGAGATCGAATATGAGGTTATCAGAGACAGCCGTGACAACTGTATCATAATATGCAGCATGGAGAATCTTGACCCGGTAGGTGTACATACAGGTGACAGTATCGTAGTAGCACCTACACAGACACTGAGAGATGAAGAGTATCAGATGCTGAGAGACGCATCTGTTAAGATAATAAGAAGTCTGGAGATAGAGGGTGGATGCAACGTACAGTTTGCATTGGATCCGGATACAGGAAAATATATAGTAATAGAAGTAAATCCGAGGGTGAGCCGTTCATCGGCACTGGCATCAAAGGCGGCAGGATACCCTATAGCCAAGATCGCTGCCAAGATCGCACTGGGATATAATCTTGATGAACTTTCCAACTACGTTACACAGACTACAAGCGCATGCTTCGAACCGGTACTGGACTATGTCGTAGTGAAATTCCCTAAATGGCCTTTCGACAAGTTCAGAACAGCATCGAGAAAACTGGGAACACAGATGAAAGCTACCGGTGAAGTAATGTCCATATGCAGGACTTTCGAGAGTGCACTGCTCAAGGCGCTTACATCTATAGAGATAAAGTGCGACGGTCTTCACATACCGTTCGTTACCGGACTGGACGATGAGGCCTTAATAAAGAAACTGAAGGCCTGCGACGATGAGAGGATATTCTGCATAGCGGAAGTAATGAGACGAGATCTGATGGATGTGGAGCAGCTTTACAGCCTGCTTAAGATAGACAGATGGTTCCTTAACAAGATAAAGGGCATCATCGACCTTGAGCGTGAACTCCAGAAGGGACCTCTCACCAAGAATCTGGTATATGAGGCCGAGTCCAGAGGTTTTACTGATAATGATATAATAGCACTGTCGGGAGTTTCCAGAGATGTGCTTCAGGACATACGTGTATACAACGATATATATCCGGTCTACAAGATGGTAGACACCTGCGGCGGAGAATTCGACGCAGTGACGCCTTACTATTATTCATGCTACGACGAAGAGGATGAAAGTGTAAGGAGCAAGGAGGAGAAGATCCTCGTTATCGGTTCAGGTCCTATCAGGATCGGACAGGGTATCGAGTTCGACTACTGCTGCGTACAGGGCGTCTGGGCCATAAAGGAACTGGGATATGAAGCTATAATCATGAACAACAACCCGGAAACTGTAAGTACGGACTTCGATACATCAGATAAACTTTACTTCGAGTCGCTACATGTGGACAACGTCATGAACGTCATCAAGAGGGAGAGACCTTACGGCGTGATACTCCAGTTCGGCGGACAGACATCGCTGAACCTTGCAGAGAAGCTCAACAGCAGGAGCATCAACATACTGGGTACATCCTATGAGAATATCGACCTCGCTGAAGACAGAGAAAAATTCTGTGAACTTCTGGATGAGCTGGACATAGCGGTACCGTCAGGCGTAGCAGTCACTACGGAGAAAGATGCTTTCGATGCAGTGGAGAAACTGGGATACCCGCTGGTGGTAAGACCGTCATATGTTATAGGCGGACGTGCTATGCAGGTAGTATACAGCGATGTGGAACTCAGAAGATATCTTAAGGAAGCGGTATCACTTTCTACGGAGCATCCTGTACTCATCGACCAGTATATACAGGGCAAGGAGATAGAAGTGGACGCCATAGCCGATGGAGAGGACATCCTCATCCCGGGCATAATGGAGCATATAGAAAGGGCCGGCGTACATTCAGGAGACAGTATCTCAGTATATCCGGACTACTCCCTTACAAGAGAAGTGGAGGACAGATTGCTCAGCTATACGAAGCGTATCGCCAAAGCGCTTGACGTAGTAGGTCTTGTGAACATACAGTATGCGTATGACGGAGAAAAGATCTATGTCATAGAAGTGAATCCGAGAGCTTCACGTACAGTGCCTATCTTGAGCAAGGTGACAGGTGTGCCGATGGTCAAGCTGGCAGTTTCGGCAATGCTTGGTCATAAACTCAGAGACAGCGAGTACGGTACAGGCCTCTACAGGAGAAGTCAGAAATACGCAGTAAAGGTACCTGTGTTCTCCAGTGCCAAACTGACTGATATGGATATTGCGCTGGGACCTGAAATGAAATCGACAGGCGAAGTGCTGGGTATCGATGAGAATTTCGACAAGGCAGTATACAAGGGATTCCTGGGTGCAGGGATGAGTATACCTGTAGGCGGCAATGTTTTCGTGGCTCTGAGAGAGTCGGAACAGAACGAATTTACCGCTAAGGTACTGGAAGACTACTGCGATGCAGGCTTCACCCTCTATGCTACAGATGAGACGATAGATTTCATCAGGAACAGCGGCATGGATGTCAACGCCATAGATTATGAGACAGCGCAGGAATGGATCACAAACCACGATGCAGACAGCAATGAGAAGATCTCTCTTGTGATAAATGTCCCGACTGTTGCTAACAGGAAAGAGATAGACAGCTTCCCAGTAAGAAGGAAGGCTATAGAGAGAGGTATCTCCGTAATGACATGCATGGATACAGCATGGGCGATGCTCAAGGCCATAAAGCTCAAGCAGGCAGGCGTACAGCTCGACTATGAACTGCTGGACTGAGCGTGTGATTTTAATCCGTTTTTAATACTGGATTAAGACTGCCTTAATTTTCATAATGTATTATTATCCCATAAGATAAAGAAAAACAGCACTCGCAAGGGAGAAAGGATTACATTATGAAAAAAGGAATCTTAAAGAAAATCACAGCGGCGGCACTGGCTGCTTCGATGGTAATGTCGATGGGAGCGGTGAGCTCATTTGCGGCAGGAAACACAGCATCATCTTCATCGTCGCCTAAGATCGAGGAAGTCGATTATGAAGGAAACGGCAGAGTAGATGTGGACTTTTACGGGAAAGTAAAATACAAGAATGTAAAAGTGACAGTAAAAGATACTGCAGGCAAGAAATACACTGCAAAGGTGACTGCAAAAGACAATGATGAACTGGACTTCAAAGTGTCGAATATAAAAGCAGGTAAGAAATACAAGTTCACGATATCAGGAATAAAGAAATCATCGGCAAAGAAATACACTTCAGTGAAGGGCAGCTTCAAAGTACCCGGTGTGAAGAAGATCGTTGTAGAAAATATCGAGTATGATGCAGAAGACCGTGAGGTTTCATTCGAATTCAGAAACCATGTGCAGTGGAAGAATGCAGGCGTTTCCATCAAAGACGCTAATGGTAAAGGATATGCTGTAAGGATCGTTGAGAAAGACAATGATGAACTGGATGTGAAGACAACAGGGCTTACCGAGGGCGAGACATATACTTACAAGATAAAAGGTATAAAAGCTGAGGGGGCATCAAAGTACACGACAATAACAGGAACATTCACAGCATATGATGATTGATATGGAAATATAAAAGATTAAAAAATGTGCAGACAGGATCTGCACATTTTTTTTAAAACCTTTTTTAGTCATGCAGCTATGGTCTTAAGCAGAACGATGATGAAGATCACAAGGAATATGATCGACTCCACCATTACCAGAAGCTTCAGTATCTGAGCGATCCTGCTGGGAGCTACACCGGTTTTTGATGCACCGGCAGCACAGCTTACAAAACTTTTGAGAGTTACGAGGAGCACAGCTGCTCCGAATACAAGTGCAACGATGAGTATTATCATTTCTGTTCGCCTTTCGATTTTATATATGCTATCACGCTATAATGATATGATAGCAGAAAAAAGTGATAATTTGTTGTTCGTTTAAAAATTATTTCTGATACTGTGCGGATCAGAACCTGTCGCAGTAGTTCAGCAGGTTCCTGAGAAAACCTGAACTGTTTTGCTTCCGGTCAGAAGATGTACCCATGACGGTATCATAGTAGACTATCGAGGCCTCAAGACCTTTTTCAGAAGTCCTGACTATGGCATAGGATCCGCCACTGCCGTCGCGGGGCTGCGTAAGACTGCCCGGATTGATGAAACGTATACCGTTTGCTTCATCCTGCATACACCTGTGAGTGTGGCCGAAAAAGACAGCTTTGCAGTCCTCCTCCATTGCCTTGTACATAAGCCCGGTAAGATCGTAGTTCACATTATATGCATGACCGTGTGTCAGAAGCACCTTTCCTGCTTCAGTTTCTATTATCTCAAAATCATCCCGGCTGCAGCTGCCGTCGCAGTTGCCCTTTACAGCGATCACAGGAACATTGAATTCCTTTCCAAGCTGGATACCGTCTCTATAATGATCTCCTGTATGAGCGATCAGATCGATATCCCTGAGCTTGCCGTATATATCCCTCACCTTATCGAGTTTTCCGTGAGTATCACCAATAAGTAAAATTTTCATAAGTCAAGTCTATCACAATTCCGGAGGATATGAAAGTGTAAAACTGTGGTATTTGAATAATGACCTTGATTACCGCCTCCATTTACAGTAAAATAATAGTAAATATTTAATAGAAGGAACTGATAGAACTATGGAAAATAATACAAAAGTAATCGTTACAGATGGTCAGGATCTTGCTGAAAAAGCAGAGGCTATGAAAAAAGAAGGCGTGACTGATGTTACAGTTGTCGTGAATACGTTCAATTTCACAAGATACAAGGAATCGAATAATGGAAAGGAGCTGCAGCCGGTGATCGACGGGATCAACAAGGCTGTTGATCTGCAGATGAATATCAGGCTGAATGTGGGCCTTAAGGAAGGATTCAATGATGATGAGATCCTTGATTTCCTCCAGCTGACATTCCAGCATAAGTACGATATAGTCTTTCTCCCAACTATAAACTACGATCTGATCAAGAGCAAGATGCCTGCACTGCGGCAGGTCCAGGGGGATTTCGGTGAAGTCGATATGTACAAGTATCCGGGTTCGGTAGGCAGGATAGGATTTTTAAAGAATTAGGAGCAAAGGTATGCATGAGGAACTTTACAGTATGAGGAAAGAGCTGGCAGCTATCCTTCATGGCAACAGGCTTCTCAGGTCAGCCGTCAACGAGGTGAATAAAATAGACATGATAAAGGCGCCACTGATAATAAGGAGTCCGAATCATGAGCGTATAGCCATCGACAGGATACTGGAAGGTGAACTGCAGAAGGATGTACCTGTAAAGGATTATGTGTTCATCGAGAATATGGGGGATCTGGTGCGGGTGGCACAGAACTGCCTTGAGATGGACACCTACATAGACCGGCATTTTCTGATAAGTGCGTACCGGATACTGTCGGAAGACGAAAACGGTTATTTCAGGAAGTCGAATCCTGTGGTATATGCTTTCAACCACGTGCCTGTCCACAATCTCGATATCGAGGACAAGCTAAATGACGCCGTGAGAAGGCTTTACAGCAGGGAAACGGGGAACAATGTGATTCTCAAGGCTATGTACATACACAACAAGATAATCGATATATATCCTTTCGAAAACTACAGCGGAGAGATCGCTGTATTCGCGCTGAACTATTATCTTATGGAGAACGGATTCACGCCTATAAGCATGCCTATGAAGCGTGATGAATATTTCAATATAGTGGGGCAGTGCCTCAAAGGGCAGCGTCAGGAGGAATTCTATAATTTCCTTACCAAAGCCGTGTTCGAAAAAATGGAAGGTACACTGGATGCCTGCCGGGAATATATAAAAGCGTGATAAAAAACCGGTACCCTGCGAGGCTGTGGCAGCTGACGCAGGGTACCGGTTTTATCATTTTGTAATTGAGGAATCTGTTTGTGACATGCAGATCATTTTCTGCATGCTGCTATGTCTTCGAGCTGCTTCTTCACGCTTGCAGATGAAGTTGAGCCTTCTGATTTCTTGGCTTCTATGCAGCTTCTTATCGCTATCTTTTCATATATGTCATCGTCAAATTTGTCTGAGAACGACTTGAATTCGTCCATTGTCATATCTTCTATGGCGATGCCCTTGTTGATACAGTAGAGGACTATCTTTCCTATGATCTCATGACAGTCTCTGAACGGGATGCCTTTGGAAACAAGGTAGTCTGCAGCATCAGTAGCATTCATATAGCCATATTTTGCTGCCTGCTCCATTTTTTCCTCTCTGACCTTCATGGTGAGGATCATTTCTGTGAATATGTTTACAGATGCTTTGAGTGTGTCTGCAGCGTCGAATACAGGGATCTTGTCTTCCTGGAGATCCTTGTTGTATGCCAGCGGCAGACCTTTGCATATGGTCAGCAGGCTCATCAGATCACCGTAGACTCTGCCTGTCTTGCCGCGGATCAGTTCTGCCATGTCAGGATTTTTCTTCTGCGGCATGATACTGCTTCCGGTCGAGAAAGAATCGTCTATCTCAACGAAGCTGAATTCCACAGAACTCCACAGGATCAGCTCTTCGCAGAATCTTGAAAGATGCATCATCGATACCGCACAGCAGTTTATGAATTCTATTGCAAAATCTCTGTCTGCAACTGCATCCATACCGTTTGGAAGTACGCTGGCGAAGCCAAGTTCTTCAGCCAGGAACTGTCTGTCGGTGTTGTATGTCGTACCCGCCAGCGCACCGCTGCCCAGAGGGAGCCTGTCAACTCTCTTCAGACAGTCTGCGAATCTTTCCCTGTCACGGGAGAACATCTGATAGTATGCCAGCAAATGGTAAGCCAGTGTAACAGGCTGTGCCCTCTGCAGATGAGTATAACCGGGCATCACTGTATCGGTATGTTCTTTCGCAAGCTTTTCCAGGGCGTCGAGCAGCTGGGACAGACAGCTGTCTATGGCAGCTGTCTCCTTTTTCAGGTAAAGTCTGATGTCTACTGCGATCTGGTCGTTACGGCTGCGGGCCGTGTGGAGTTTCTTGCCTGTCTGTCCGATCCTTTCAGTGAGGAGGGTTTCTATATTCATATGTATATCTTCGGACTCGATGGTGAACTCCACTTTGCCTGCTTCTATATCAGCAAGTATTTCCTGCAATGTCTTTATTATGAGTTGAGATTCTTCTTCGGCGATTATCCCCTGTTTAGCCAGCATTTTAGCGTGAGCTATGCTGCCGGTGATATCTTCCTTGTACAGCCTCTGATCGAATTCGATGGATGCATTGAATTCATCAGCAGAGGTCGTGGATGCTTTTGAGAATCTTCCTTTCCAGAGTTTCATATTCTGTGGATCCTTCCTGTGTTATAGTATATTGCCTGTCATATTTTATTCGATGAAGTCGCTGCCTTTGAGGACTTTTCTTTCCAGAGATGCGTGTTCCTTGGCTCCGCCTTCAACGGTCTGTTTCTGGATAGCACGGATCTTCAGCGGCAGTGAGAACAGGTTTATGAAACCTTCTGCATCGCTCTGGTTGTATACTTCATCCTTACTGAATGTAGCGAATTCTTCATTGTAAAGTGAGTAAGGCGACTTCTTTGCAGCTACTATGGCACTGCCTTTGTAGAGCTTCATCTTTACAGTACCTGTAACTTCCTTCTGAGTAACGTCTACGAAAGCGCTGATAGCTTCACGCAGCGGTGTGTACCACAGTCCGTCATAAACCAGCTGAGCGAACTTCTGAGCAACGATGTTCTTGTACTGAGTGGTGTCTCTGTCGAGGATCAGCTGTTCCAGACCTGCGTGTGCTGCGAAGAGGATAGTGCCTCCCGGAGTTTCGTATACGCCTCTGGATTTCATTCCTACCAGACGGTTTTCTATGATATCGATAGTACCGACGCCGTTCTTGCTGCCCAGCTCATTGAGTTTTGTGAGGAGAGCTACAGGATCCATTTTCTCCCCGTCGATGGCTACAGGTACGCCCTTTTCGAAGTCGATATCCACATATGTAGGTTCGTCAGGAGCATCCTCAGGCGGTACACTCAGAACATGTATTGTCTTGAGATGTTCGTTCCACGGATTCTCCAGTTCGCCGCCTTCATGGCTGATGTGCCAGATGTTCTCATCACGGCTGTAGATCTTCTTTGTTGTCTGGCTGATAGGAATGTTGTGAGCTTTTGCATATTCGATAAGGTCTTCACGTGAATGGAAATCCCAGAATCTCCATGGAGCTATGATCTTGATGGCAGGGTTCAGAGCCTTGATAGTAGTCTCGAAACGTACCTGATCGTTGCCCTTTCCGGTGCATCCGTGAGCTATGTAGAATGCTTCTTCTTTTTCAGCTATCTCAACCAGCTTCTTTGCCATGAGCGGTCTTGCCATGGATGTTCCCAGCATGTACTGGTTCTCATATATAGCACCGGCCTTCAGTGTAGGCCAGATATAATCTGTAATGAATTCTTCTCTCAGGTCTACAGTGTATGCTTTCACAGCGCCTGTTGCGAGAGCTTTCTTTTCGATCGCATCGAAGTCTTCTTTCTGTCCTGCATTGCAGCATACTGCGATAACATCGTAATTATAATTTTCCTTGAGCCATGTCATTATAACTGATGTATCAAGTCCGCCTGAATAGGCTAATACTACTTTTTCCTTTGCCATTTTGTTTTCCTCCTGAAAATGATATTTATTGTTTTTTTATGCATCCTAATGCATAAAAATTAACTTCATGGCATTATTATACATCAATGATGAATAAATTCAACCCCCAATTTATAAAAAAACAAAAAACTGTGAAGCTGCCGTGAAAATTGGCATGAACACGAAAAATTAAGAAGACTTTGATGTTAAATTATTGTAGAATATAGATATAGAGGTGGGATAATGAAAGTAAATTTTGAAGAAAAACATATAAAGTGGGGTATAACGATATTCCTTGTAGTGATATGCAGCATAGCTGTATTTTTTATAGTGTTCAGGTTCAATGCTCTGCAGAAGGTGGCAGGTACGGTATCGTCGATACTGACGCCGTTCATATACGGTATGGTGATGGCATATCTGCTCTGCCCGATATACAATTTCACAGTGAGCCATACGTATGGCTTCCTGAGCAGCAGAAAACGGAAGATGCCAAGGTCTCTGGCTGTTTCCAAGGGCGTCGGGACCACGGTGGCGATGCTGTTCATGTTCATTGTCATAACGGGAATACTGTGGATGATAATACCCGGACTTATCGACAGCGTGGTAAAAATAATAGATATACTGCCTGCCAGCATGGATGTCCTTAAGGAATGGCTGGATGTCAAGCTCCTCAATTTTCCGGGACTTAAGAGCACACTTGACGGCTGGATAAACAACTTTACGAAAAATACAGTGGATCTTGTTATGGATAAGCTCCTTCCTGAATATACTTCTATTGCAATAGGTGTTTCTGAAGGTGTGATAGGCATATTCAACGTACTGAAAAATCTGCTGATAGGTGTGATCGTCTGTGCATATTTCCTCAACAGCAAGGATATATTCGCAGCGCAGAGCCGCAAGGTGATAGTAGCTCTGTTCAGCAGGAAGACTGCAGAGGAGATATTTCAGGGAGCATCTTTCACCAACAAGACTTTCGGAGGGTTTATCAACGGCAAGATAATAGATTCCCTTATAATAGGGATAATATGCTTTATAGCAATGACCGTGTTCGGATGGGAATATTCCCTGCTTATAAGCTGTATAATAGGTATAACGAACATACTGCCGTTCTTCGGGCCGTTCATAGGTGCGGTGCCTTCAGCGCTGCTGCTGCTTATGGTGGATCCGAAACAGTGCATATACTTTCTCATATTCATACTGTGTCTGCAGCAGTTCGACGGCAACATACTGGGGCCGAAGATACTTGGCGACAGCACAGGTCTGTCCAGTTTCTGGGTACTTTTCTCGATACTGGTGGGAGGAGGTCTGTTCGGCTTCATAGGCATGGTCATAGGTATACCTGTATTCGCCGTTATATATGCATATTTATCGAGGGCGGTGAACAGCAGGCTCAGGAAGAGAGGCTTCTCTACAGACCTGTCTGACTACAAGTCGGACAGTTACAGACTGAAAAGAGATGGAAACAAGGGACTACTTAAGATAAAGACAAAAGGTGAGAAATGAAAGAAATGATAAAAGAGAAACTTACAGAGATATTGAAGCCGGAGGCAGTCACAGAGAATGCCTCCATGGCGGAATATACATCCTTCAGGGCAGGCGGGTGCGCCGATCTGCTCGCGGCTCCGGAAAACACTGGAGAACTCAGGGCGGTGCTCAGACTTCTTGACAGTGAGGGCTGTCCGCATATGATCCTGGGAAACGGGTCCAACATACTGGTGCGTGACGGTGGTTACAGAGGCGTCATTGTGAAGATCGGTGATGCATTCGACAATGTCAGGGTCGAGGGAGACAAAGTCATATGCGGAGCAGGGACAAGGATGGCTTCTGTTGCAAGAGCGGCACTGACAGAGAACCTTTCAGGATTCGAATTCGCATCGGGAATACCGGGAAGTATAGGCGGAGCCGTATTCATGAATGCAGGCGCATATGGTGGAGAAATGGCGGATATACTTGAAAAGGTACATGTGGTGTCACCTGACGGTAGCTGTGAGTATGATATCAGCGCCGCAGAACTGGACATGGGATACAGACATACTGCACTGCATGAAACAGGTGACATCGTCACGGAAGCCATACTGAAGCTGCAGCCCGGGGACAGAGATGAGATCAGGGAAAAGATGAATGATTTGAATTCAAGGAGAAATTCGAAGCAGCCAGTGAACTATCCAAGTGCCGGAAGCTTTTTCAAGCGGCCTGAGGGACATTTCGCAGGCGCGCTGATACAGGATGCAGGTTTCAAGGGACTGGCTGTAGGCGGAGCACAGGTATCGGAACTCCACGCCGGTTTTATAATAAACAGGGGCGGTGCCACAGCTTCGGATATATTGCAGCTGATGGAGATCGTGCAGGCAGGCGTCATGGACATGGCAGGTGTGAGGCTTGAGCCGGAGGTAAGGATAATTGGAGAAGAATTATAATGAAATAGCAGACAGATACGAGCTGGTATATGATCTGCATACTCATACGACATATTCTCACGGCAAGGGTTCCGTGGAAGACAATGTAAGGATGGCGTTCGACAAGGGGCTGGAGTACATAGCCATATCGGACCATGGCCCCGGCCACCTGTTCTACGGCGTCAACAGGAACGAGTTCGTGAACATGCGCAACGACATAGAGCGCATGAACGTCAAGTATCCCAAGATGCATGTAAAGATGAGCGTCGAAGCCAATATAATCAAAGGCGGCAACGGACTGGATATCAGGCCTGAGGAGTTCGAGGAATTCGATTTCGTCATAGCAGGATATCATTACGGTCTGTTCGGATGCGACTGCATGAGGAACTGGATGTGGAACAAGGGCTTCCGGGCAGGGGAGGAAAGCCTCAGAAGATCCAATACAGAGATGGTGATAAAGGCTCTCAGACAGAACGATATATCGATACTGACTCATCCGGGGGACAAGGGCCCCTTTGATATAAAGGCTATAGCAGAGGTCTGTGCTGAAACGGATACTTTGATGGAGATAAATACATGGCACGGGCATATGACAAAAGAGGAGATAGAGATCGCAGCGCAGGCGGAGGGCGTCAGCTTCATAATCAGCAGTGATGCGCATACACCTGATCGTGTCGGTGATTTCAGAGACGGGGTGATACGTGCCGCACAGGCAGGCCTCGATCTTAAAAGGATAGTCAACATAAGGGAGAAAGCATGAAAGCCATAATAATAACAGGACTGTCAGGAGCAGGAAAGACACAGGCGATAGACTGCCTTGAGGATATGGGATACTACTGCATAGACAATATGCCCCCGGCTCTTATAAAAAGCTTCATAGATCTGACCGCCAGCGGCAAGGGTATAGACAAGGCTGCATTCGTCATAGATGTGAGAGGTGGTATATTTTTTGACGACCTGAAAGCATCACTGGATGAAGTCCGCAAAGAAGGCATAGACTACAAGATACTTTATCTTGAGGCTACAGACAGAGTCCTGCTGAGACGATACAACGAGAGCAGGAGAGTGCATCCTCTTTCTGAGGGAGGACCTGTTGCCGCGGGTTTGAAAAAGGAACGTGAGATGCTGGGGATGCTGCGCAAAAGTGCAGATTATATCATAGATACGTCGAATATGAAAACTGCACAGCTGTGGGCAGAGATCAAGCACCTGCTCAATGCCGGAGAAAGCCGCAAGAGCTTTACTCTCAACATAATGTCATTTGGGTACAAGAAGGGTACGCCACTTGCCGGAGATATAGTTTTCGACATGAGGTTCATCCCTAACCCTTACTATGTAAAGACACTGAGACCTCTGACAGGCAATAATGCCAAGGTGAGCCATTATGTGCTCAAGCAGCAGGTGACTCAGGATTTCCTTGAAAAAGCGATGGACATGATAGAGATGCTTATCCCGTTCTACATCAAAGAGGGAAAGTACAGCCTGACTGTATGTATAGGCTGTACGGGAGGTCATCATCGTTCAGTAGCGGTCGCCAATGAACTGGAACGCAGGTTCAGGGAAAAGGGTCGAAGGACAACACTGGAGCACAGGGATCTGTGATCGTACGAAGCCTCTCTGACGGGAGGCTTGTTTTTTTGGAATGTTCATTAATATGCAGACGAAGGGAGATAAGGATGTCTTTTGCATCGGAAACAAAGAATGAACTGGCAAGGATAATGCCTGAGAAAAAATGCTGTATGCTGGCGGAGATAGCTGGATTCATGAGACTGGCAGGCAGTATAAAACTTGCGGGAGGCGGCAGGTTCGAGATAGTGATGACGACGCCTAATGCCGCTGTGGCGAGACACTATAAGACACTTATAAAAAACTATTTTTCCATAGATACATCTGTGGGTGTCGGGCAGGGCTCTGCACCGCAGAAAGGAAACGCATATATACTTTCAATAGGTCCGGAAAATCTCAGTGAGCAGATACTCCGCGAGACAGGCATACTCATGGTAAAGGAAGGTATGAATGTAATAAGTGACGGTATATATGATGAACTGATAAAATCAAAATGCTGCAGGAGGGCATATCTCCGTGGGGCATTCCTTGCTGCGGGCACCATAAACAATCCGGAGAAGGAGTACCATTTTGAGATAACTCTTGGGACAGAAAAACTGGCCAGAGAAATGCGCAGGGTCATAAACAGTTTTGCGGACATAAGTGCGAAGATAGTGGAACGGAAGAAAGGATACGGTGTGTATCTCAAGAAAGGCGAACAGGTCAGGGATACTCTGGGGATAATGGGAGCAAGTGGACAGTTCCTGAAGTTTGACAATGTGATGATGATAAAAGGGCTGAAGGCGGAAAGCTACAGAGCCAGCAATCTGATAGATGCCAATATAGACAAGGCGATAAATGCGTCCGAGAAACAGATCGGATGGATAAAAAAGATACAGGAAAAGCGTGGGCTGGATTTCCTCTCACCGAAACTCAGGGAGGCTGCCGAGCTGAGGCTGCAGTATCCTGAGATCGGCATAGCTGAACTGGGGCAGATGATGTCACCGCCACTTTCCAAGTCAGGTATAAACAACAGGCTTAAGCGGATAGAGGCCATAGCCAAAGAACTGTAGTATAAAATGGAGATTTTACATATGGAAAAAGGACAGATACTTGAAATAAAAATAGATGATATGAGTGGTGAAGGTCAGGGAATCGGACGTGCAGACGACGGCTTCGTCGTGTTCGTTCCGGGCGCTGTGGTGGGTGATACTGCCAGAGTGCAGTTGACCAAGGTAAAGAAACGCTACGCTTTTTCGAAGCTTATGGAGATAACGGAGTTTTCTGTTGCCAGAAACGAGGCTTTCCAGTGCGATTCTTTCGATGAAGGCTGCGGCGGATGCCCTTATGGGAAGCTCCGTTATGATGAGCAGCTGGTGATAAAGCAGCGTCAGGTGTATGACAAGCTCAGCAGGCTTGGCGATATAGCAGATCCGACAGTCAGGACCATCATCGGGATGCATCCTGACGATAATGAGGGCATGGGTTGTTACAGATACAGGAACAAAGCATCTTTCCCTGTCAGTACCGGTGGTATAATCACAAGGAAAGGCGGTATCGTGGAAAATCTGGGAGAGCCTGCAGTGGGTTTTTTCAGACCGAAAAGTCATGATGTGGTGGACTGCGAAGACTGCTGGCTCCAGTCGATGCCTGCTATGGCTGCAGCAGATGCGTTGAGGACGTTCATGGAGGAGGACAATATCACCGCCTGGGATCCTAAGTGGAAAAAGGGTCTGATGCGTCATCTCGTAGTAAAGACTGCATTTTCCACAGGAGAAGTCATGGTGATACTCGTGATAAACGGCAAAGGAATACCGAATTCAGCAAAGCTCATAGAAATGCTGGATGATGCAGTATATGAAACAGGTTATTCACTGGAAAGCGTCGTGACAAGTATCCACAAGGGGAACGATAATGAGATAATGGGCGAGGAAAATATCATCATTGCCGGAAAATCCGTGATAACTGATTATATAGGCGATCTTCAGTTCGAGATATCCCCGTCGAGTTTCTATCAGGTCAATCCTGTACAGATGAAGAGGCTTTACGATAAAGTGAGGGAATACTGCGGATTCGATAGTGAAGAGACAGGCGCCGCCGGCATCGAAACTCATCCGGAAAATGCCGGTCTGTCTTCAGATCAGGAAGACCACAGACCAGTGATCCTTGATCTTTACTGCGGTGTGGGGACCATAGGTCTCTGTTGCGCAGATAAGGCAAAGGCCGTGATTGGCATAGAATCCGTGAAGGAAGCAGTGATAAATGCCAACAGGAATGCAGTGATAAATAATATCGTCAATGCACGATATATATGCGGCAGATCTGAAGAACTGCTGCCTGCCTGCATTGCAGACGATGAGAGCATCGACAAAGATATAGCAAAGCTAGTGCGGCAGGCGGACATAGCCATACTGGATCCACCGAGAGCAGGCTGCAGACCGGATCTCCTTGACGCCGTGGCAGCCACATCAGTGGACCGCATAGTCTACGTATCCTGTGACCCCGCAACACTGGCAAGAGACATAAAACACCTGAACGGACACGGCTTCGGATTCATAGAAGCAACTCCCGTGGATATGTTCCCGAACAGCTCGCATACAGAATGTGTGACTTTGCTTGTCAGGGGACGGTAGTATTGATATCAAAGGTGAACAATTCATTATACAGGGGGACACAATTCATATAAAAATGGAACTCTTGTTTTTCATGCAAAAGTTCCATAAATGTTTATTTATTTGAATTTACGATTCCTTCGATATCACGACTATCGTAAAATATTCGAACTACTGTAACGGATCTTTTCTCATAATCGATAAGATAATACACAATAAAGTTGTCGACCGGAAGCTGATGTATTTTCATCGAATGCCAAGGCTCCCAGCTAACTAACGCATAACGAGCTGGCATGAAATCCAAAGTACGAACTTTTTTTCTGATGCGTCCCAATTGAGCTGCAGCAGTCTCAGGAACAAGGAGTTCATTCGCAATGTATGAGTATATTTCACGTAAATCGTCAAGTGCATATACAGAATAGCCGACATTATAGCTATCTGTCATATGCCAAACTCCTTCGCAAGTGCTGCATCGACTTCATCTGCAGAGTATACATTTCCTGCTTTGATGGAATCAACGCCCTTCTGGAGTTCTGCATCAAGCTGTCCTCTGGCCATTGCATCAACAGCTAATGGCTTGGAAGAAGGAAGTTTCAATTCGAATGGCATACCTTTCTTCAGTACGATCTGGCTATAAAGCATCTGGATTGCACTGGATGGAGAAATGCCAAGCTGAGAAAGAATGCTCTCAGCATTATCCT
>CAJJPZ010000017.1 GCA_905193765.1 uncultured Eubacterium sp. | reverse complement strand
TAAGAGTTGTCTTACCGTGGTCAACGTGACCGATAGTTCCGATATTGATATGCGGTTTCGTTCTTTCGAATTTTTGCTTTGCCATTTGAAATTCCTCCTAATCTGATTAACTGTGTTGGAGCTGCTGAGCAGACTTGAACTGCCGAACCTCCTCATTACCAATGAGGTGCTCTACCGACTGAGCTACAGCAGCACGCTGATACCACTTTATGGTACTATATTTTATCGCCTCTGTCAACCATATTGCAACACCTTTAAGGGATTTTACAATACGGTCACACCGCGGTTTATTTACATGTTATTCTTTCACGGGGCCGTACCTGTGAAAGTCAGCCCCAGATATAGCCGATTATCTTTTTTTTCGTACGCTGCATGGCATTATCCACCGATTTGGTGCTTTTGCTAAGCTTCTTTGCTATTGCAGCGTAATCGTTGCCTTTGACCAGTTCGTTCAGAACCTGCATTTCAAAAGCACTGAATATATTGTCACCATTATGCAGGATATAATACACGACGTCTTTTATTATCAGCATAGCCTCCGGGCTCTGTCCTGAACTGTCGCTGAGCGTGTCGACAAGAGTGATCTCATCATTTTCGTCCTGCATGGGTCTGTTCAGCGAAATGGATGTGTTCAGCGCCTTGTGCTTGTCGCGATCCGCCATCCTTATGGCGCTGATTATCTGTCTGGTTATGCAGAGGCTCGCGAAAGTCCCGAAGGCCGCTTCACGGCACGGATCATAACGGCGTATCGCCTTGATCAGGCCTATCATCCCTTCCTGTACCACGTCATCCTCATCGGCTCCTGTGATGAAATACATATTCGCCTTTATCTTTACAGTCTCTTTATATTTTCTTATAAGCGCCTCTTCTGCATCCAGATCTCCCGCCTGAGCCATTTCCACCAGCTCAAGATCGCCGAGTTCTGAAAGGCCGGCCTTCTCTGTGCCGGGCATATATTCATTCTGCATTGCTTTATCCCTGTTCCGCAAGTCGCTGTCTTACTATTTCATACATGAGTATCGATGCGGCATTGGACGCATTCAGCGATGTTATCCTGCCCTTCATCGGGATGGAGACCACAAAGTCGCACTTTTCCCTGACGAGACGACTTATCCCGAAACCCTCACTGCCTATCACCATGCCTATGCTGCCTGTCAGATCCTGTCCTGAGTAAATCTCGCCATCCATATCGCAGGCGCCTATCCAGAGCCCCCGTTCCTTGAGTTTGTCGATCTCTCTGGCGATATTCGTCACTCTGGCGCACAGCATATACTCCGATGCTCCCGCAGAAGTCTTGGCAACGGTTTCGTTCACCGACACCGACCTTCTCTTGGGGATTATGATACCGTGGACCCCTGCACATTCGGCAGTACGCATTATCGCGCCAAGATTATGCGGATCCTCAAGCCCGTCCAGGATCATCACGAAAGGCTTCTCGCCGAGTCCTTCCGCCTTTGCCAGGATCTCGTCCACCGTGGCGTACCTGTAATCCGAAACCACCGCGATGACACCCTGATGGCTGCCGCCCTGTGCATCTCTGTCCATCCTTGCCCTGTCGCTGTAGTAAAGAGGGATCTTCTTTGCCTTTGCTTTACCGGTTATCTGCTTTACAGAACCTTCTGCCCCTCTGGCTACGGTGATCTTCTCTATTTCTCTGTTGTTTTTCAGCGCTTCCAGCACTGCGTTTCTTCCGATTATTATCTCCGACATTATTTCTCCGGTCTTCTTTCATATCTTAAAAATCTGTAGGCAAGTCCCTTTTCCTCCTGGAGTTCGCTTTCCCAGACGACTTCAAGTCCCGCGGCATCCAGATCAGGGAAATAGCGGTCCGCTTCGAATCCGCTGTATATCTTCGTCACATAGAAGATGTCGCAGTCATCAAGGAACTGCCTGTAGACTGCTGCTCCCCCGGATATGTATATATCTTCCGGGTCATAGCCTGCCAGTACCTCCATCAATTCCTCCCTGGAATGGCAGATGATACAGCCTTCCGCTTCATAATCCATATCGCCTGTCAGTACGACATTGGTCCTCCCCGGCAGCGGTCTTCCTCCCGGGAAAGATTCCAGAGTCTTCCTGCCGATCACAACGACCTTTCCCAGCGTCTTCGATTTGTAATATTTAAGGTCTCCCGGCAGATGTGTGAGGAGTCCTCCGTCTCTGCCGATACCCCAGTTTTCATCAACAACTACTATTGCGTTCATATCTCTCCTGTCTTTCGGTGATCCTCCGGCGCTGTTCTTCCCTCCACCTGTACTTTGCTGCTACACTGCCACCGGTATATTCTTCACCTGAGGGTTTTTCATATACTCTCCGATCCTCAGATCGTCTGTTGTAAAATCATAAAAATCCGTCACATCCGGATTCAGGCTGAATTCCGGCGCAGGGTACTGCGGTCGTTCTATGAGTTCCCTTACGATATCCACGTGTCTGTCATAGATATGGGCGTCTGCTATCACATGCACCAGCTCGCCGGGCACGAGTCCCGACACCTGCGCCATCATGTGCACCAGCACCGCATACTGCACGACGTTCCAGTTGTTCGCCGTCAGTATGTCCTGCGACCTCTGATTCAGGATCGCATTGAGTCTGTCTCCTGTCACATTGAAAGTCATGCTGTATGCACACGGCTCCAGTCCCATTTCCATAAGATCATCGAATTTATACATATTCGTCATTATACGTCTCGAATAGGGTGTGTTCTTCAGCTGCCACAGAACATTGTCCACCTGATCCATCTCACCATGAGGGAATCTGTATTTCACTCCGAGCTGATAGCCGTAGGCTTTGCCTATGGATCCGTTTTCGTCTGCCCATTCATCCCATATGTGACTGGCCAGATCCTTTATATTATTGGATTTTTTCTGCCATATCCACAGCATCTCATCCACTGCCGACTTTATCGCAGTCGGTCTCAGTGTCAGAGCCGGGAATTCCTCCTGAAGATCATATCTGTTGACTATGCCGAATGCTTTTATCGTGTGGGCTGGTGTGCCATCCTCCCATCTGGCTCTGACGGTCTGCCCTTCGCTGGAAAATCCCTCGTCCAGGATCTTCCTGCACATGTCAACGAACAATCTGTCTGCTTTACTCATCTGTTTCTCCTGTATATACTATGCTCAGAGTATCACGTATCTGACTACTATACCTATGAGGCCGAGGACTATGATGGCGACCAGGGCCTTCTCTGTAGTGTTAAGGTTCCTGAGTCCTTTGCTCCTGACGCCTTCCTCATCCTGTCTCCGCCTGTTTTCTTCATCGTACGCCTTGTTTGTCCTGTAGTAGTCAGCGATCATGTCTCTGGCTTTATTTCTCGTCTGTTTTTTTTCCTTTGTATTCTTTTCCGACATACGGGTCACCTCTCACCTACTTCAAAGCGAGGCTGAGTGCTCTGTCTATTATCTGTTCCAGCCTCTCCTGATCCTCTGCAAGATACAGATAGCCTACCAGCGCTTCGAACGCCGTGGCCCATTTGTATGTCACAGGGTCCGCATTCTTTGCCTTCGTATGATATTTCCTGTTCCTCGCACGTTTCACAAGAGCCTGTTCCTCCTCGCTCAGCTCATCGAAGATGCTCTTTATGATCTTCGCCTGTGCCGACGCCTTGACATATCTGGTGGCAAGATTATGGAGGGCGTTGACATTGTACGAACCGCGTTTCAGTATGTGTTCCCGTACCGCCTGCTCGTAGACTGCATCCCCCATGTATGCGAGAGCTGTCGTATTTACTGTTCTGAGATCCTGTATCTTCATTTTCTGCCGGTACCGTCTCAGTCTTTTATTATCTGCACGCCCTGAGGTGTGTCCTTGAGAGTTATGCCTCTTGCCTTTAGGATGTCTCTTATCTCATCGGCACGTGCAAAGTTTTTAGCTTTTCTCGCTTCCTGTCTTTCCTCCACGAGAGCCTGCACATCATCATCGATGTCGTTCTCTTCTTCCTGCTGCAGCAGTCCCACTACATCGGCCAGTTCCATCAGTGTGTCAAGACTCTTCTGTGCGAATTCCTTGCTGGCTCCGTCTTTCACTGCTGTATTTATGGCTGTTATCAACTCGAAAATGGCTGCGATACCGTCTGCTGTGTTCAGGTCGTCGTCCATAGCCGTGATGAATTCCTGTCTGTATTTGTCATAGCCTGCCAGAGCTTCCTTCTCTGCATCGGTCATCTCGCCGCTGCCTGTTTTGATAAGGTGCTGCAGGTTTGATTTTGCATTCCTCATCCTTGCCATACCGTTCTGGGACTGTTCCAGTATGTCGCCGCCGAAATCGATAGGTCCTCTGTAATGTCCGTTCAGGATCAGGAATCTGAGCACTTCCCCGTCGTAATGCTGGAGAAGGTCTCTCACTGTCTTGAAATTGCCCAGTGACTTGGACATCTTCGTTCCGTCTATATTGATGTATCCGTTGTGCATCCAGTAGTGCGCGAACTGGCATCCGTTGTGTGCCTCGGACTGTGCGATCTCGTTCTCGTGATGCGGGAACTGCAGATCCTGTCCGCCTGCGTGTATATCTATAGTGTCGCCAAGGTGTTTCTTCGCCATAGTCGAGCATTCTATATGCCATCCCGGTCTGCCCATTCCCCATGGTGATTCCCACGCGATCTCGGAGTCTTCCTTGCGGGCTTTCCATAATGCGAAGTCAAGAGGGTCTTCCTTTTTCTCATCGTCGGCCGATCTGACTCTCTCGCTGGCTCCCATGATCAGATCATCTATGTTCTTGCCTGAAAGCTTGCCGTAGCCTTCGAATTTTCTTGTCCTGTAGTATACGTCTCCGCCTGACTCGTATGCGTACCCCTTATCTATGAGATCCTGCACGAATTTTATGATGTCGTCCATGGTCTCAGTGACTTTCGGATGTACATCTGCCTTTCTCACGTTCAGTGCAGCTGCGTCCTTGTAATATTCTTCGATATATTTCTCTGATATCTCTCCTGCAGTGACTCCTTCTTCTTTTGCTCTGTTTATGATCTTGTCATCCACATCTGTGAAGTTCTGTACGAATTTCACTTTGTAACCTCTGTACTCGAGATATTTCCTGAGTGTATCGAACACTACGAAAGGTCTCGCATTGCCTATATGAAAATAATTGTACACAGTCGGACCGCATACATATATGCTCACTTTTCCTTCTTCTATGGGTCTGAGTTCTTCTTTTTTTCTCGTCAGGGTGTTATATATCTTCATTTTTACCTCCACACGCTCTGCATTCTCCGCAGCTTTCACATTCTCCCTCGATCTCTCCGTCTATTTCGTCATATATCTGATTGAGAGTACCATCCTCTATCTCATGCATTATATTTGAATACTGGCAGCTGCTCTCGCATTCTGCTATATCGTCGTCACCGAATTTCAGCTTCAGCAGTGTCTCCATCTCCACGACTCTGCGCCTCAGACATTCCAGCTCCACTGCTATCGGATCCGGCATGTCTGTCTGATCCAGATCCGACACGGGCTTTTTGCCGTTTCGTCTTACTATAGTACCCGGTATGCCCACAACTGTGCATCCGTCAGGCACTTCTTTGAGAACAACGGCCCCGGCGCCGATCTTTACATCGTTGCCTACCTTGAAAGGTCCCAGTACCTTGGCGCCTGAGCTTATCATGACTCTGTTGCCGATGGTCGGATGTCTCTTGCCTGTGTCTTTACCTGTACCTCCGAGAGTTACGCCCTGATATATAGTCACGTCATCGCCGATCTCGGTGGTCTCGCCTATGATGACTGCCATTCCGTGGTCGATGAAGCAACGCCTGCCTATCTTGGCTCCCGGATGTATCTCTATCCCGGTGAACCACCTCGTTATCTGCGAAATGATCCTAGCCAGGAGCTTCATATGGTGCCGGTACAGCCAGTGCGCCGGTTTATGGAAAATCAGGGCCCATATCCCCGGATAGCACAACAGTATCTCCAGTCCTGTCCTTGCTGCAGGGTCCTGCTCAAGTACAGCCTTTATATCTTCTTTTACGTCTCTAAAAAATGCCATTACGTTTATTCTTCCTCAAAAAATCTAAAAGTGGGTATGTACACCCACTTTCTATATTACCACACCTGTGGCGGTTTATCAATTCAGTATTACATATCGTGCCGGTAAGAATTCGTCATCCGGTTTGCGTAACATGTCTGCGCCCGGGTCAAGTCGTACCGTAATTTTTTTACGGCATTTTCTTTTTTGCTTCACAGCCCCAGCATCCCTGCAGGGTCTATGCATTTGCCGTTTATTATCACTTCAAAATGGAGGTGCGGTCCGGTGGAGTTGCCGGTGGATCCGGTGAGCGCTATTTTTTCTCCGCGGCTGACTTTCTGCCCGCTGGTTACGAGAAGGCTGCTGCAGTGTGCATAGTATGTCTGCATCCCGTTGCCGTGGTCCACTTTGACGAGATTACCGTAGCCTCCACCGTCTCCCGCAAAGTACACGGTGCCGCTGTCTGCGGCATATATCGGGCTGCCCTGGGCAAGCGCCAGATCTACACCTCTGTGGAGCCTGCCCCATCTGGTCCCGAACCCTGAGGATACATATACATCATCCACCGGCATCATGAGCGGGCTGTATGTTGCCGATGTGTCCCGGGACACGCCTTCATCGGTTCCTGATGAAGCGCCGTCCGCACCTCCGATATCCCGCGTACCCGTAAGGATGATCTCATCCTCCGGTTCCTTCACGATATTCTCTTCCAGGATCTCCTCTTTAACGGTCTTCCCGTTTTCCATGACTATTTTCTTTCGCACTTCCTTTTCTCCGGCCCTGCCTTCTGTCTCGACCCTGGTCTGTCCTGTGTAAAGAGTATCGTCGGCCTTATATTCACGATCATAATCTATTTTTTCATCTTCTGTTTTTTCCTCAGTGACGACTACGGTTATCATACTGTCACCGTCATTGCCGGTCTCTATCTTTTCTCCAGCTTCCTGCCTGTCAAGGATATCCGGGGAACTGTCTCCGTTTTTCAGCTCCATCCTGCCGACGCTGACATTTTCCTTGAGTTCTACGTCCAGTACCGATGCACGGTCATCTGCTGCCACACATGCGGTATCTTCACCTGTGCCGGAGCTATACTTGTCGATCAGTTCCTCCAGAACCATATCGGCATCCTCTTCTGTTCTGACGACAGCAATACGCTGCCCGTCCACCTCGATATACCATGGCTGCTTTATGACGCTGCCGTCAGCAAGCACCACGGGGATCTCTGCGGCGGCTATGTCCTCACTGGAAAAATGCGTTCCGGCTGACACTGATGCTGCCATAAGCAGCGTACTCATTATGATACAACTGATCTTCACCCTGACGGGGACGGGATCCGGACTGCTGCCCTTTTCTCTTTCTCTCATTCATACCTCTGTGATTTTTTCCCTCCCGGGAATAGTTTCCTTGTCTATTATTGCCATATATCGCAGAGATATACATGCCGCAGTATTTGCAGGCATATCGGTGTCGAAAAAGCACGATCATGTCTCATTGTACAGCAAAAACCGGCACACGAGCTGTTCTGCCTGTGTGCCGGTAAATATCTGTATATATTTTTTCTGGTTGGGTAGCGGTCACCCGCTGAAACTTATCAGCTCCGGTGAGCCTGTCTCTTCCAGGTCTGCTGTGGATTCTGCGTTTCTGAAGTCAGAGCCGTGGAAGTCGGAGCCTCTCGTTATCTGCAGGCTGTGCTTCGATGCGATATCTATGAAACGCTTCGTCTGTGCGGTGTTCTGATCGGGATGATAGCATTCCAGACCGCCCAGTCCCCGGCGATGCAGATCACCGATGACCCTGTCGATGCTGTCGAAGAACTCCTCTGAGCCCTGCGTTCCGATACCCTTCGTCTGTATAGGGTGGGCCATGACTGCGATGCCTCCTGCACCGTTTATCAGCTCTATGGCTTCCACCGTATCGATTTTGATGCGCTTCACCTTTCGCGCCTCCGGACTCTCGATGAACTGCCCCGTTCTGAACGCGTCGCGGTAGTCGGATATATATCCCTTCTCTGCAAGAAGTCTAGCCATCACCGGTTTTCCGATATATCCGTAAGGCTGTCTTTCCCTCAGTTCCTCCATGGTCATATCACATCCCATGTCATTCAGTACCTTTACGAGAGCTTCATTCCGCTCTTCTCTGTACATCTTCAGCCTGTCCAGGGTCTTCCGGAACTTCCTGTCCTCCATATCGAAATCATAACCAAGTATATGGGCGCCGATACCGTCCCCGGTCTCCGTCGCCAGTTCGATCCCTGCAATGACCCGTATGCCGTGGAGTTTTCCTGCTGCCTGAGCCTCCCTGACTCCGCCCGTACCATCATGATCCGTCACGGCGATGGTCTCATAGCCCAGATCCTTTGCGCACGCCACGATGTCCGCAGGTTCCGCCAGACCGTCCGAGTAAAGCGTATGGATATGAAGATCTATCCTGAACTTCCCCATGACTACTTTCTCCCGTAGAGAAGTCCCTCTGCAACTTCGTCAGCCTTGGCTCTGCCGCTGATCTCCTCGATGAGAGCCAGTGCGAAATCCATCGCAAAAGCAGGGCCTTTGCCTGTTATTATATTGCCGTCCACTATTACGCCGTCTTTCTGAGGATCTGCTCCTGTGAGTCTGTCCTCCATCCCCGGATATATAGTGGCCTTTTTGCCATTCAATATCCCGCAGGCACCCAGCACCATCGGCGCTGCGCATATTGCTGCGACTTTCCTACCTGCAGCTGCAGCACTCTTTATCTCAGCTGTCAGACCTTCGTGATGTCCAAGATTGGCAGCTCCCGGCATACCTCCCGGCAGCACGATCATCTCGCATCCTGCATAATCAGCCTTGTCAAAAGTGATATCGGCATCAACATTAACGCCGTGAGTTCCCTTTACACTGAGACCGCTTCCTATGGACACGGTCTGCACTCCGATGCCTGCTCTCCTCAGCAGATCGACGATAGTAAGAGCTTCGATCTCCTCAAATCCTTCTGCCAGATGTACATATACCATAATACCTCTCCTTTCCTGAAACCGTCCCCGGCCGTTACCTGTCTTCCCTGAAGTACGAAAGTCCCAGAGCAGCAGGCGGCTGGTTTTCCTTTTTCTTCCTCATGCTTATCACTACGAGCACGACTATCGTAACAACATACGGCAGCATCTTGAACAGCTCCTGGGAACTTCTCGTGAGCCCGCTGATGTAGAAATATGCCCAGTACAGTATGCCGAACAGATATGAACCCCATATGTTGTTCAGCGGCTTCCATGTCGCGAAGATTACCAGCGCAACGGCCAGCCAGCCCAGAGCTTCTATGGTGCCGTCGTTGGCCCACGTGCCCTTGGTATAGTCCATTACATAGAAAAGCCCGCCGAGGCCTGATATACCTGCGCCGAAGCATGTAGCTAGGTACTTGTATTTTATAACGTTGAGTCCTGCTGCGTCTGCCGCTGCCGGATTTTCTCCCACCGAGCGCAGAGACAGCCCCTGTCTCGTCCTGTTCATGTACCACGACAGCAGTATAGCCAGCACCACTGCCAGATATACCATGAAGCCGTAGCTGAAGAATATCTTTCCGAAAACTCCGAGACCGCTGAGTCCCGGTATGCTGGCCCTGAAAGCCTCGCTGGTCGTCGCAACGGATATCTGACCGATACCGCCTGCCAGCTTGTTCAGCGAACCACCGAAGAAGTTGGCTACGCCTGAACCGAATATTGTCAGTGTCAGACCTGCAACATTCTGGTTTGCTCTCAGAGTTATCGTCAGCACACTGAATACTAAACCGCCGAGAAAAGCAGCTCCGAAGCAGCACACCAGCGCTATGATCACGCATACAGCCTTGTTCGGTTCTGCAGCGCTCGTCTCATAGAAGAAAGTCCCCGTCAGTCCCGCGATACCTCCGAGATACATGAGGCCCGGAACTCCGAGGTTGAGGCTTCCTGATTTTTCTGCAACCGTTTCGCCAAGGGCACCGAACATTATCACGGTACCGAAAATGACTGCGGCATTCAATAATGATACGACTGAATCCATCCTTTAGTCCTCCTTCTCTTTCCTCCCGCGGAACGATAACCTGTAGTTTATGAAAAATTCACAGCCCAGTATGAAGAACAGGATTATTCCTGTGATCATCTGTGATGCATAGTCGTTGAGTCCGAATCTTGAAGCGATCTCCACAGCTCCATTGTCCAGGAACACCAGCAGCAGCGATATCGCTATCATGCTCACAGTGTTGAATCTGGCAAGCCATGCCACGATTATAGCTGTGAATCCTCTGCCGTCGCCTATGGCCGTCGATATCGTATGGCTCGATGCACTTACACAGAGAGATCCTGTTATACCGCATATAGCTCCCGATATCAGCATGGTACGGATTATTACTTTTTTCACGTCTATACCTGCATATCTGGCCGTATTCTCCGAATCGCCCACTACCGTTATCTCATATCCCTGTTTGCTCCTGTCCAGATATACGAACATGGCAACGGCGATGATCAGCACGATCACGATGGTGATGAGGGGCTCTGCACCTGTTATCTCAGGCATCCAGCCCTGCTTGCCTGCCGAGTTGATTATTCCCACGGTGTTGGAGCCGTAAGGGTTCTCCCACTTGGCAACGAAGAATGCGGTTATCTGTATCGCAACGTAGTTCATCATCAGTGTGAAAAGGACTTCGTTGGTGTTGAATTTTGCTTTGAAGAACGCCGGTATCACGCCCCATATCGCACCTGCCACCGCGCTGGTTATGAACATCACGACGAACAGTATCGGAGCCGGCAGATCAGTGAGATAAAGCATGCACGCAGCATTCACTACGCCGCCCATCAGCAGCTGTCCCTCGCCGCCCAGATTCCAGAATTTCATTTTGAATGCCGGAGCCAGGGCCACGCCTACAAGCAGCAGCAGCGCCATGTCGCGAAGGGTTATCCAGAGTCTCCTGCCTGTCCCGAAGGATCCCTGGAACATGGCTATGTAAACGTCTATCGGGTTCATGTGCACTATAGCCATGATGACGAATCCACAGACTATCAGCGCCAGCAGTATCGCTATTGCTCTTACCGTCCATGACTGACGTGTTGTTATGGATCCTCTTCTGCTTATCCTTACAAAGGGTTCTTTCTGACCGTGTGTCTTATCTTTCATCCTGTGATCCCTCCCCTTTATATTTTGTCATGAGAAGACCTACTTCTTCTTTCGTAGTCGTTCTGGCATCCACGATGCCGCTTACTTTACCTCCGCAGAGGACAAGGATCCTGTCGCAGAGTTCCAGCAGTACATCCAGATCTTCGCCTACATATACTACGCCAACGCCTTTTTCCTTTTCCTCACTGAGTATATTGTATATTGTGTAGGAGGTGTTGATATCCAGACCTCTTACTGCATATGCCGTCATGAGTACTCTCGGCTTCAGGGAGATCTCCCTTCCAACCAGTACCTTCTGCACATTTCCGCCCGAAAGCTTCCTTACAGGCGTATTCACGCTCGGCGTCATGACGTTGAGCCTTTCCTTTATATCATTGGCCAGTTCTGCAGGTTTTTTCTGTTCCGTAAAGAATGATTTCCCCTCCTGATAGCTTCTCAGCATCATGTTGCCGATCATGCCCATGTTGCCAACAAGACCCATGCCCAGTCTGTCTTCCGGTACGAAAGCCAGGGATATGCCCAGGTTCTTGATCTGGTTCACATCCTTGCCTATGAGTTCTATCGGCGCGTTGTCGTCTATGGCATTGTAAAGTATGCTGCTGCCGTCCTCGGCCTTCTGCAGACCTGCGATGGATTCCAGCAGCTCCTTCTGACCTGATCCGGCGATACCTGCGATACCCAGTATCTCGCCTCCGTATATCTCGAAGCTGACGTCGTCCAGAGCCTTGACTCCGTCCTTGTTGATGCATGTCAGATCTCTGATATCCACCAGTTTCTTCCTGTTTTCAGGTTCTTTCCTGTCTATATCAAGGCTCACCTTCTCGCCCACCATCATCTCTGTGAGGGACATCTCGGTGGCGTCCTTTGTTTCCACGGTTCCTGCGTACTCACCCTTTCTCAGTACCGATACTCTGTCGGAGAGTTCCAGCACTTCATTGAGTTTGTGAGTTATGATTATGACAGCTTTCCCGTCGTTCCTCATATTCCTGAGGACGTCGAAAAGCCTGTTCGTTTCCTGAGGCGTCAGCACAGCCGTCGGCTCGTCCAGTATGAGCACATTGGCGCCTCTGTAGAGCATCTTCACGATCTCCACTGTCTGTTTCTCGGAAACTGACATTTCATAGATCTTCCTGTCGAGATCTATTTCGAATCCGTATTTATCCGTCAGTTTTTTTATGTCGTCTATGACTTCTTTTCTGTTTATTACGGCTTTCCCCGGTATACCGAGAATTATATTCTGTGCTGCTGTGAACACGTCAACGAGTTTGAAATGCTGGTGGATCATTCCTATCCCCAGCTCGTATGCATCCTGAGGTGATTTTATCATGACTTCTCTGCCGTCTACTATTATTTCACCTTCATCAGGAAAGTATATGCCCGAAAGCATATTCATGAGCGTCGTCTTACCGCTGCCGTTCTCTCCCAGAAGCGAAAGTATCTCACCTTTGCGCACACTGAGACTTACTTTGTTGTTGGCAGTGACTTCTCCGAACCGCTTTGTGATGTCTACAAGTTCTATAGCGTTCTTATATTCCTGCAAAGCAAACCTCCAAAAAATAACTGTATCCTGTTAAATTCATCAAAACGAGTTAAGGCGGAACCTGCCGGCTCCGCCTGTACATATATGCAAATCTTTTATTTTGCGTTCAGTTCATTGATTCCGTCGATCCTGAGCTGGAAGTAAGGAGCTGATCTGAATTTTGATTCCTGGAATGCTCCGTCTTCGATAGCTTCTTCCTTATCCGGTGTGAAGTCACCGTCTGTATCGATAGCCTTGCACGACGTGAGATGTCCGTCTCCGTCAACCTTGTAGTAGTCACCCTTCGCTACAGTGAACTTTGATACATCGAATACTTTTACAGAACCGTCTTTGATTCCTTCGATAGCCTTGTCTACTGCTTCCTGAGTTCCCTCTGCACATGAGTCGCCCAGCTTAGTGATAGCTACAGCGCCTTCATTGTATCCCTCTGACCAGTCAGTCTTGATAGTCTCGCCCTTGAGGAGACAGTTGAATGCGTATTCGTAATAAACGCCCCATTCATTAGTGGATGAAGTGAGTGCTGCATTAGGAGCAACGCTGAGCATGTCGATGTTGTATCCTACTGAATAAGCAACCGTACCCTTCTTCTGAGCTGCTTCAACTGCTGCAGGTGCGCCTGTGGAGTCAGCGTGCTGTCCTATGATGACACATCCGCGCGACATGAGTGCGTTTGCTGCTTCGCCTTCAGCTGTGATATCGAACCATGAGTTAGTGTACTGCACGTCCATAGTAACATCTTCGTAAACCGATTTGATCCCCTGGAAGAATGCAGTGTATCCTGAAACTACTTCTGCATAAGGATAAGCACCTACATATCCGATCTTTACTTTGCCATCTTTCTTGTTCTTGTCTGTCAGTTTGCCTTCGTCAACCAGTTCCTTGACTTTCATACCTGCAACGACACCTGATATGTATCTTGCTTCATAGATGTTAGTGAAAGCATTCTTGAAATTTTCAAGGCCTGATGCTGCCGCTGTATCACCTGTTGCTGAGATGAATGTAACATCGCTGTACTGTTCAGCTGCATCTTTCATATATGACTGATGTCCGTAACTGTTCGAGAATACTGCTGTACATCCCTGGTCAGCCAGATCCTTTGCTGCATCGAGACATGCCTCATCCTCACCTACTGAATACTTCCAGATGATCTGGTCTTCAGAAATACCGCAGGCTTCAGCTGCTTTCTTGATTCCTTCGATGTGAGCATATGTATACCCTTCATTTTCGTCACCGATAAGTATAGCACCTATCTTGATATCTGATGAGTCCTTGTCTGAACCGCATCCTGAGAAAGATACTGCCATACCGAGCACCATGATCAGCGCCAGTGCTACAGAAATAATTTTTTTCATTTGTGTTGTTCCTCCTGCATGATAGCAAAATACGTAATAATGATTTGATCTTTTACGGGAAAACAAAATAAACAGGCTGTAAGCCTGTCTGCCAATATAACCTCTGATGTCTGTAAAATCACATACAAGACCTGATTTCATCGAACCAATAGTCGTGACTTGACGGCGTCACGGTAGAAACATCCGAGCCTTGTATCCGGAACTATATCGGCAAAGATTCCCTTTATCAAGATAAATATAGGATATCAAAGGGAGTCGGGATTGTCAACCAAAATATACGATTCAAAAATTCCAAAACGGTCTCTGCACTGATGCAGAGACCGTAAATATACATATATTATTGTATCGTCATGATCAGCGGCCGTATCCGGCTGTCATCCCATCAGTCCTATCTGAAAGTTATGACCCCATCCTCGATCCTGTCTATGACCGCCAGCGACTCCACTCTGTAGCCCCTGGCTCTCAGTTTGTCACTTCCGCCCTGGAAGCCCTTTTCTATGACTGTGCCTATGCCGACCACTTCCGATCCTGCCTGTTCGGCTATATCTGTGAGCGCCACAGCTGCACCGCCCCTCGCCAGGAAATCGTCTATAATGAGCACCCGCTCGCCTTTGTGCAGGAACTGCTGCGATACCCTGAACTCCGAAACAGTGCCTTTTGTAAAGGACACAGCTTTCGCAGTATATGCGTCTTCAGTCATCGTGCTGGGTTTCGCCTTTTTCGCAAATACCACCGGCGGATATCCGAAATATCTCGCAGTCATACATGCTACAGCTATACCACTGGCTTCCACCGTCAGTATCCTGTCTATATGACAGTCGCTGAAACGTCTGTGAAACTCTTCGCCGATCTTTTCCATAAAAGCTACGTCTATACAGTGGTTCAGGAAACAGTCCACCTTGACGATCTCGGATCCGATGGCAGTTCCCTCACTGAGTATTTTGTCTTTAAGTGCTTTCATTTCTTATCTTCCCGGTTCTTCGTCTTTGAACAGTTCTTCCAGTCCTTCGAATGATATTTCCTCTACCTGACCGTCTGTCGGTGCCGGTTCTGCTGCCTGTTCCTGCTGCAGTGTGATCGGATCGAACTGAAGAGTCTCTGCCGGTGCTGCAGTCTGACCGAATTCCATCGTATCAGCAGGCACCGATACCGATCCGTCGAATATCATTGTGTCTGCCGGTGCCGGTGCGGATGCATCGAAATCCGGAAGATCTATCTCTATATCGGACATCAGGTCTTCCAGTGATATCTCTTCAGGTTCTGCATATTCAGCTTCATTTTCTGCCACCTGCACTGTATTGTCCGCTGCGAAAGCCGGATCCTCAGGTATCGGTGCAAAACTGTCAGCTGGTGACGTTGCCGGTTCCTTTACAGGCTCTTCGAATGAGTCTATTTTCGGATCTGCGAAAATGCCTTCTGACGGCATGCTTTCGAATTCAGGTACAGTCTCTGCTTCCGGCGCTGTGCTGAATTCCTGAGCCGGCTCTGCTGCCTGTCCGCTTTCGAACATAGTCAGACCGCCGCTGTAAGGGATATTCTCTTCAACGTGGATATCTTCAGACGGAAAATCTATATTTCCGTTGTCGTCGATGACATCCCATGCCACTTCGCCTTCATCTGAAAGCTTGCTCTTGATACTGTCGATCTTGCCTGCAGTCCTCAGAATGTTTGTCTTTATTTCCATAAATTCCGATTCCATGGAATTTATCTGCTGATGATATTTGCTTCTCAGTGCAGATACTTTTTCTTTCTCTGCCTCGAGCTCAGCTTTCATTGCAGCCTTCTCGGCCTCAACAGCCTCTCTTGCCGCATTGAGTTCATCCGTCAGCATAGTCCTCTCGGCGTCCATGTTGGCACGCATCTGTTCGATGGCCTGCTCCTGCTGTGCCACTGCATCCTTGCCTTCAGCCAGGATGTTCTCCACTTCGTCCTTTGCCTGATTGATTATATCGTTACTGCTCTTCTTGGCTTCCATAATAAGGCTTATGTACAGCTCATTGTTATCATCGTATTTCTGATATTTATCCTTTAATGAAACAATTTCGCCTTCGTACGTATTTTCAAGTTCTTCTATGCTTTTTTCATAAAGGTCACAAAGTTGCTGCATGCATTCGTATACATCATCCTTATCAAAGCCGCCTTCAGAGCTCTTTTTAATATTCATCCCTTTAAGCAGGCCTATGACAGTTTGTCTTCTCTGTTCTGTTAATGCATTTCTATCCATTTTAAACCTCGTCTTCTCCTTACCTACTTGAATTTGCTGCATTCAACGTTCATTATAACACCAAACAACTAATTTGTCTTCCTAAAACTGTAATTAATTTAATTTTTTATTGACTTTTACCTTGAAAACGAGCTATCATTATTTATGTCAGATAGTATATAATAAATCGCATTTATGCTCCCTGATACTGGATTTTACAGTTTCCCGGGGCATACAGGCACTGATGTGCCATTGAAAAAACACGTACTTTCCGGATACTTAAGATATGATCCGGCAGGTACCGGAGGACTTATTTATGAAAACTGTTGAATTGAAAATCGGTAATCAGACAGCTCAGTTTACCACAAAATCGCTTACATATAACGGCAGAGAATATTTTTACAGCAGGATGACCGGTGTTGCAAACGACCCTGTGAACCATAACTATGCATTCGCATATGACGGTCAGGTCATAGTTCTTCACTATGATGAGAAGGATCTCAGAGTCCTGAATGCTATTTTCGGTCAGGTAAAGAACCTGGCAAGGCAGACAGCTTCGTTCACTCAGCCTCAGCAGGCTGTGCCGCAGAGACCTCAGGATCCGCTGCAGATGCGTCAGACATTCCATGGACAGCAGCAGATGCCGCAGGCAGCACAGCAGAACACACAGCCGTTTATGCAGCCCCAGACTCAGCAGGTATCGCAGCAGCCGGTCGCTCAGCAGGCACCTCAGGCACAGACAGGTGATCCGTCTGCCGCTGACAATGCTCCGCTGAGCAAGGCAGAACTCAAAGCTCAGAAAAAAGCCGAAAAGGAACGTCTCAAAGCCGAGAAAAGGGCCGCTAAGGGCAGAGACCGCAAGGCTCCGTCAGCTGTAGTCACAAATGACGACGAGCACGCGGCTGCCGAACGCACACCTGAAGAAAAGGCGATCCGCAAAGAAAAGATAAAGAAATCACTTATCGTATTCGGTATCATAATAGCCACATTCGCTCTCATATCCATCATATGGTTTGCGAAATTCGGTACCAGCGACAAACCGACAATGGGACCGAATTCGACACAGTCACAGTCATATGACGATATCGATGAACTCATAGATGAGCTGCAGTAGCAGCTCATTTTTTTCGTACAGAAAACAAGGCTGCACTCGCTCTGCTCTGATGGCAGTCTGCGATATGCAGCCTTATGCTCATATTTTTCTATTCATCCGGATGACACCTTCCGCAAGGTTCATATCCGGCCTTTTCAGCACCTTCCCTGCTCTTGAAATATACGCGGTTCTGCTCCTCCGGCAGACCTCCGCAGTCCGGTCTGTGATACTTCTTAGAGTTCAGATTTCCTATATACGCGGCGTCCTCATGATCCGATGTATGTTTTCTTTCGGCTTTCCTTCCCTCACAGTTGAAGCTTATATTGCCGCTGCCGTCATCTGTGGCGATCACCGTCCCCTGCTGATCTGTCCTGAAGACCTCCGCGCCCAGGTCGCTGAGCCTGCTGAGAGTTTCTTCATGGGGATGGCCGTACATATTGCCCTTTCCACAGGATATCACTGCATATTTCGGATTCGATTCCCTCAGGAAATAATAGCTGTTGGATGTACTGCTGCCGTGATGTCCCGCCTGCAGCACGTCAGTCTCAAGGTCATATCCTGCTTCGATCATATCGCGTTCAGCACCGGATCCGGCGTCTCCGGTGAACAGGAACCTGCTGTCTCCGTGACTCACTTTAAGACATATGGAATCATCGTTCACGTCCTTGTAGTCCTGCACCGGCCCCAGAAAGTCTATGCTGCAGTCGCCAAATGTCATTTTGTCTCCCGGCTCCGGAGCTTCCGTCGGTATCGCCTCTGCTTCTATCGTCTTTTTCAGTTTCAGCGCGATCCCGCTGTCATATCCGTCCAGCATATATATTTTGCCGACGTCTATATTTTGCACGATCTCATTCCCCGATCCCATGTGATCCTCGTGAGGATGTGTAAAGACTATATATTCCAGTTCATCTATCCCCAGTTCATCAAGATACGAGAGTATGTAGTCAGCATCGTCCCTGTTGCCCGTGTCGATGAGCATAGCCTCGTCTCCCGACACCAGCAGCGTGGAATCCGCCTGACCCACGTCCAGATAATGCACCATGAGTTCGCCATCTGCCGCGACGCCGCCTGTACTGCCGCCACCGTCTGTGCAGCCTGCCGTCACGATCAGCATAAACGCCGTCACCACGACCGCTGCGAACTTCCTCATGCACCGGCTTTTTTCTCCGTTGCCTCCGTTATATGAATGTATTTTCTGTTTCGATGTCTTTGTTTCTGTTGTCATTCCCTGTTCTTTCCTTATAATTTCACTGATACGAATGTGCCGTCGCTGTCTTCGACGTGCACTATCTCAAGCCCCTTGTTCTTATCGAATATGTCCCTGCATTCCTCATATATCATGAGGAACATCTCACGGCTTATGTACTGTGCCAGCGAGTCATCCGCTTTCCTGCGCAGATCCTCGAAAACAGAGTCAGGTATGGCTTTTATCGCCCTCCCCGTCATGCCCGAAGGGACCGGCATGGAAAATTTCACTTTGCTCGTCCTTATCTTTATCTTCATCGTTGTTTCCTGCTGCTCCTTTATATTTTATTCCACGCAGATCTTTACTCTGGTGCCGTCAGCGGTAACAGCATCCACAAGATCGCCCTGCGCTCCCTCTTCGAGGCACCGGATGACCGCATCCATCAGCTCGCTGACATCCATGCCGTTGAAAGTTTCCTCCGGCACAGGCAGTCTTCCTGCGATGTCCAGTATGCGCCGCACTGCACCTACCGGAAGCTGTATGTTCACCTTGTCACCCTGTGCGCCGTCTACAGTTATCCTGAACAGCTTACAGTCGTATCCCGGCGGCAGTTCGATACTGCGCGGCTCCGCCTGGTCTGCCTCCGCCATCATATCCGCCGCCTGCTGTGCCGTGACGGTGCCCGCCTCCACCATTTTCAGTATCTTAAGTTTCTCATCCATATCGGTTCTCCTGTTCTGTACATTATATTCATCCCTGCTTCGTTCGATGCTGTTTCTATACTGATATGACCCGCTTCACTACGCGATCCCGGATGCAGATCATCATAAATACCATATGTTATTATATACAAAAGTAGGTCTTGACGTAAAGTTTTTATCATAGTAAAATATACGTTATCAAGCCACTGTAGCTCATCTGGCAGAGCAGCACATTCGTAACGTGCAGGTGGCCGGTTCGATCCCGGCCAGTGGCTCCAATAATGGGGGATTAGCGCAGCTGGGAGCGCGTATGACTGGCAGTCATAAGGTCACGGGTTCGAGCCCCGTATTCTCCACCAGATAAAAGCAGGCATAGCCTGCTTTTTTATTATACCTACTTGGGGCTCGAACCCGAGATGGAATACATACTGAATTTAATTTATCTGTTGATCCTGTACAAAATTGTACAGGAAATAAAATAGCCGCCCTTACTTGAAACCTATCGGCGGCTAAATGCTAATGATTTGGTTGGCCGTTTTCAACGGCTTTTCTTCTTGCGTTTATTACATCAAGGGCAGATAATAAAATCAATGACGGAAGGTATCAACAACAGCAAAAACCGCCTGCTACCTCCACTTCAGTGAATACCATCCTGATGATCTGCTGTTTCCTCTGTACACCCTGATGTGATATGTGCCTTTTTTCCACTTACCGGCAGACCTGAGTGTCAGGCTTTCAGTGCTGCTGTAGAATGTCGATGTCTTCACCTTTTTTCTGCCTGAATACACTTCTATCTTTAGCCTGTCGTTAGTTGCACCCTTTACCGTCAGCGATACACTCTTTTTGCCTGACAGTTTGAATTTGTACCAGTCCGAACGGCTTTCTCCAGCGATGACTGTGCCCTTTACCGTAGAATCGCACTTGATATTCACAGCTTTTGATCTGCTGCTGCCGCTCTTTTCGCTTATCTTATGATTCGTGACTTTTAACCTGTAACCGCCACCGCGACTGTATCCTGCCCTGGCACGTATATAGTATGCGACGCCTTTCTTCACGCCGTACACAGGCCTGGAGGAGCTGTCTGCTGACGAAGACAGTGTTTTCCTGCTGCTGCTGAGAAGCGTCACGGACACGCTGCTGTCGTCATCGACATCTGTTGTATCGACACGTATGTATCCTGTGTTCGACGCCTTGAATCTGAACATATTGGTCTGCGCCTCTTTCTGTCCCACGGCGCTCCATTGACCGTCTGAAAGTGTACGGTCCGTACCACTGGCGTATGCTGCAAGAGAAATCACCGTATATTTCTGACCAGACGATATATCCGAATACACACCGACATAGTATGTCCCGCCAGCAGGTACGCTGAAGGCATTTCCCTCTGCTTTGCCGCTTCCTGCACTGATGACATTATAACTGCTGTCGTTCACCGGCTGTGTCATGTTCTGATCCATAAAAACGCCGTAATATATATCTCCGCTGCCAATGCTGCATGTTCCATTTACGGCCATATTCACCGTACCTTTCGCAGGTACTGTTATCTTCCTCGAAACCCCTCCGTATGCCCCGTTCACAGCATTGCATCCACCTCCGGCTCCGTAGGTCACCACGCCTACCTGGTCATTGAAAGACGGCTCTGTTCACAGTCTCTATGCAATCCTCACACGTTCTGGAACCTGCATCCTCTGAAAGATGTGTCGAACATGCATATACTTTTGTATCCGCAGTATCTGCATGACGTCCTGACCTTGCCCTCCATGTCACGGTCTTTCTCACGCTTGGGGCTGACGGATATATTGCCTGAACATATCTCGCCACAGATCCGTTCCACCTGCTCATCCACAGCTTCCGTCAGTTCCCGGAACTCATCCTCGCTGAGCAGCATACCTCCCGCAGAAGGCACGAAGGTACCGGTCTTCTTGCTGAATTTTACCGGGACCACACTGGACGAGCCTTCGAGCTCTGTGTCCATGGATGACAGCAGTTCCTGATCGTCCAGCATTATGCCCTGGAGCTTGTAGGACTCCGACACCCTTGCCTCCAGCGCCTCCTGTCCATGCTCTACTTTCCTGGTATCCGCATTGACATCAACATCGTGTATCCTGAAATAGAAGACCCCTGCGGGTTTCAGGGATCGGTTTCCCTGCATCCCCGCCTTGAGATATATCATCAGCTGGAGTTTGTATCCCTTTCTGAAATATTCAGTGTCTATCGTATCGCTTCCGGTTTTATAATCTATGATCCGGACAGATTCCTCCTGCCCGCCCATCAGATCCATCCTGTCGATCTTTCCACGGATCAGCACATCCCGGCTCCCGGCACTGACCCTTATCTCCGGCAGTCTGCATCCCCGCCCGAAAGGCACCTCGAATCCCATTTCCTTTATGTCGCCTTTGCGTACCTGTTCAACCATGGTCCAGGCGATCCTGCTGCATATCTCAGTTATCCTTCCAGTCTTGTATTTTTCGGCATTGCCCGCCGAAAGCAGCCCCTCTCTGTATCCGTCGAGACCGCCGCTGAGGATCAGTCCGATCTGCCGGTCGCATTCCTCACGTGTAACGTTCATCCACGGCGATCCCTCGTCCCTTATACCCATCCCCGTTTCAAGTCCCGAGTTGAGATTTCTCGAAAAAATCATCATGCATTCATGGTACACGTCGCCGATCTCCCTGGCACCGATCTCATAAGTCCTCAGTTCTTCAGGTTTCAGACCGTATCTGATGAAATGCGCGAATGGACAGCTGCTGTACTTTTCCAGCTGCGAAGCACTGACTTCGAGCTCCGCCTTATCTCCCCTGTAGAGCGCATCGGCAAACTTTTCCCCGATACTGTCAGATACATTGCTGAACATCAGCCCTCGTCTGACCGATTCCAGCATCCCGGACTCATTGTCACGATACCAGTTCATGACTCGAAGCCAGTCTTTGTCCATACGCCCCCCGTCGCCGTAGATCCTCAGCGCATCCGCCATGTATGCCAGAGAGCCCTCCTTTGTGGTCAGGCACCCCTGTACTTCCGGAGCAGCCCCCAGATCCGTCAGGATATCCTCATCCCGGCAGATATCCCTGAACTTCAGGAACACCTCTGACGGTCTTGCGGCTTCTCCCTCGGCCGTAGCCCTGCTGCAGCTTATGTAAAGTCTCTCCTGCGGCATATATGTCATCCTGTAGACGGCTATGCTCTCTTCTTTGCGGGCGATCAGGTCGCGTTTGGATATGGTCAGCCCCAGATCCTCAAGACGTGTTTTCTCGCGCTCGCTGAGCAACCCCTGATCCTCCTGACCCATAGGAAGTACGCCTTCATTGGCCCCCACAACCAGCATAGCTCTGATCCTGCTGAACCTCGTACGCTGCAGCGTACCTATTATCACACAGTCCGAGGATACCGGCACCAGACCTATCTCCACTTCCTCGAATCCTGCCGTCATCAGCGTCAGCAGCTCCCTGTTGGATATGCGCTCTTCACCTACAGTATCGATGATCTGATCCATTATCCTGCATATGACATTCCAGCTCTGTGCCGTTTCCGCAGCTGCCTCCGAAAGACCCATTTCTTTCTGCCTCTGCATCAGAGTTTCTATACGCTCCGTTATGCCGAACTCGCCGTCCAGGAAATCGTACAGACCCCTGATCTTGACCTCGGCTCTGTTCCTGCTGCCTATGGAGCTGCGGGCAGTCTCCACCGTACCGATAATGCTTTCACGTATAGCCTCCATGTGCGACAGTTCATCCTCGCTATAGGTACCGACACCCTTCGTGAAAGGTGACTTCCATGCGGTGCCTCTTATCCTGTACTGTGCCACATAGTTTTCCAGGAGTTCGATATCATCTCTGCTATGATCCATCACTCCCGATTTCACCAGCCGCATCACCGCCTCGTTGCTGTATCCGCCTGCCACCAGCTCCATGAGCGAAAGCAGGAAACTTACTGCACTGTGGTGGGTCACCTTTCTTTTTTTATCGGTGAACACAGGTATGCCCCAGCGGGTCAGCGTCCTCCTCAGCATAGCTCCCCTGACGTCAAGATCATTGCATACTACGACGATATCACCGTATCTGTAGCTGTGATCCCTTACCAGACTGAGTATATACGCCGCTGCGCGTTCAGCCTCCTCGTATGGGTTAGACAACTCCGCCATGGTCAGCGGGAACTCTCCGTCTGCTCTGCTGCCGGGATCAGACGCCATCTGCATGGCAGTTCCTGCCGCCGTCACGCGCGGCGTCCCGTCTATCGCCTTTACATGTGACTCTATCCCTCTCTGG
>CAJJPZ010000016.1 GCA_905193765.1 uncultured Eubacterium sp. | reverse complement strand
CTTTTGTCAGCAATTTCGTTTTCGGACAGGGGCCGTGGACGCCGTGGCAGATGTTCGCCTTCGGCATAGCGGGATTCATATTCGGACTGCTGTCAGGCAAGGGACCGGTGAAAGCGGAAGCAGGACTTCCGTCAGGTTTCAGCGGCGGAAGGTCACTGAAGAAAATACTGCAGAGGCTGCCGGTATCGCTGTTCGGATTTTTGGTGATAGTCGTGATAGTGGGACCGATACTGGATACCTGCACGCTGTTCACGATGACGACAGCTGTAAGCGGAGCATCGGCTGCGACGGTATATCTCGCCGGGCTGCCTGTGAACCTGATACACGGAGCGGCGGTATTCGTGACACTGTTCTTCCTGACGGTACCGATCATGGACAAGCTGGACAGGATAAAGATAAAATACGGTATGATGGAGAAGCAGGACAAAGTGAGGTAGGAATCTGATATGAGATTTGACAGTTACCACCCGGCAATAAATCTGATATATTTCGTCGCTGCGATCACATGTACGATCATGTTCGATCACCCGGTGTATGTGGTTCTGTCATATACAGCGGCGTTCCTGTATTCGGTGAAGCTCAACGGACTGAGAGGACTGATATTCGATATGTGCCTGATACCTTTCATCGCAGGATACACAGCGCTGTATTCGTACTACAACCACTTCGGCGTGACGAATCTGAGACAGAATTTCATCGGGAACAACATAACTATGGAGGCGGTGGTATACGGCCTTGAGATAGGTATAACGGCTGCGTCGGTGATAATGATGCTGTCGTGCCTGTTCGCAGTATTTTCGTCGGACAAGGTGGTCTATCTCTTCGGCAGAGTGTCTCCGAAGCTGTCCCTGTTCCTGTCCATAATACTGAGAACGGTGCCGCGGGTCAAGAAAAAGTCGCGGACGGTGGATACAGCACAGAAAGGGATAGGCATGAGCCCGTCGCAGGGCGTTTTTTTCAGACGCATCGTGAACGCATTTCGTATAGTATCGGTGGTGATCACATGGACGATGGAGAACTTCGTTGAAAGTTCCATATCCATGAAAAGCAGAGGATATTCCCTCAAAGGCAGGACGGCTTTCTCGATATACAGATTCGACAACCGGGACAGGTCTTTCGTGCTGATGATGTTCGTATGCGTTACGCTGACGGCAGCAGGGATGATGCTGGATCAGACGCATATATACTACGATCCTGAGATAGTGATGAACAGGGTGACACCGCTGTCATATGTGTTCTATGCGGCATATGCAGTGATGCTGTTGCTTCCGGCAGGACTGCAGACAGCAGGCGAGCTTAAGTTCAGGAGACTCAGGAAAAGCGTCGCCGGGGACGCATGATATGATGATATCCGCCGCAGGTCCATATATACCTGCGGATGATATATATTGACGTTTATTATCGTTCAGAACAAAGAAAGGAATTTTATAGTATGAAAAAAAGGATTTTAGCAGTAGCGGCCGCTATGGCAGTGGCAGCCGTGATGATGTTCGGCGGGACAGTGTCAGCATTTGCTGATGAAGCCAGAACAGCAGATATCGATGTTTCACTTCAGACAGGGGATACTTTCCTTGTGCAGCACAAAACGATAAAAGTCAGCTCGACTTTGTCAGAGGAGTACGGGTATAATGATGAGATACCAGCTGACAAAGGTGTTTCGGCTATCGATGCACTGATCGCAATGCATATCGATCACTACAACACGACAGACAAGACGGTCATAAATGAAAAACTTACAACCAACGCATCAGGTGCTGTAAAGATGCTGGGAGAGGGCGAAAGCATGTATTCGGGTTTTGCCGTGAACAGCAAGTATGTGTTCCAGGAGGGAAGTACGACAACAGGAGCTACTATATTCCAGGCTGCTCTGAAAAACGGGGATTCGGTGGACTTCTTCTGGTATGAGGATCCTAAGTGGATGGACACTATAACTCTTTTTTCTGATTCAGGTAAAAAGGTGAACTCTCTCAAGGTGAAAGCAGGGGAAGAGTTTACTGTATATGTTGAAGGATTCATGTATATGATGGGCTATGCAAATCCGGATAATGAACCTGTGGAAAATGCAATAATCTGCAGTGTGGATGCTTCCGGACAGGCAGTGCCTGTCTCAGATGCAGAGGGAAACCGTATACTCACAGACAAGGATGGTAAAGCTGTACTCAGCCTGTCTGAAGGTACATACAACCTTACCGTAATGAACGGCGACAAGGAGACGGGATCAAGGATAATTATGCCTTGGTGCACTGTTACAGTCACAGGCGATGAGGATCCGGTGATCGATCCGTCAGAGGACCCTTCGGAAGATCCGTCACAAGATCCGACATCAGATCAGACAGAACACAAGGGTACTGAGGCTTCCACAGATAAAAAGTCAGATACAGCAAAGACAGGCGATGACTCGAATATCATGATATTCGTGCTGATTGCGGCGGCAGCAGCTGTATGCGGTGGCGTGACTGTATTTGCAAGAAGGAAGGCTCATTAACTCCGGTTCGGTGAGGATGAAACTATGAGAAAGAAGATAATGATGATGGTTGCAGCGTTCGTTGCAGCCATCACAGTAACAGTATGCGGTGCGTGCATATCGACAGCAGCGGAAACAACGGTGACAGACGGCGGTCTTGCCTGGTCATACAAGCTCCCCGGAAGAACTATGACTGATGTGGCTTCGTCACCGGTGACGGATGACAGCTGCGTGTACATACCTGCAGGAAACAAACTGTACAAGTTCGACAAAGCGACAGGCAAACTTCAGAAAACTGTGAGGCTATCAGGGAGCATAGGCAGAAACAAGCTGCCACCGACGATCGGAGGCAGTCATATATTCGTAGCGCTCAATAACGGCGTTGTGGATATCATCGACAAAGACTCCATGAAACTGATAGAGTCAGTAAAGTATGATGAACGCTACAGCGGATCCCAGAGCCTTACGCCGGTGGTATACGACAGCGATACGGATTCCATATATCTGGGTTCGTGGACCGGAGGCAACAAGGACAGGACCGGTGGCGGTATCTTTGCCAGAGTCGATATATCCGATGGTTATAAGGTGACTGTGCTGAAAGACTCGGACGCCGGATTCTACTGGTCAGGCGCCTGTGTGGACGGCAGCTATGTCATATTCGGCTCGGATTCCGACGGACATGACAGCGGCACATTGGCTTCAGGAGATGCGACCCTGTATCTGTACGATAAAACGAGAGGAGATCTAGTGGAGACACAGCTTAACGGGTCTGGAAGCATATGCTCCACACCCGTTGAACACGATGGATCATATTACTTTACATCAAAGAACAAGAGTCTGTACAGAGCAGATGTGACCGGCAGCGCAAAGGATGATCCTCTGAGCATAACTGCAGAGAAAGTATCGCTTGCAGGCGAAAGTACATGTACGCCGGTTATAACTGAAGAAAACGGCAAGACGTATGTCTATGTCGGGGGATCATATGGCAGCAAGGGAGGGTATGTCCAGAAGACAGACATCACAAATAAACCGGCAAATACTGTTGGTTTATATGAGACAAGGGCGGATACCAAGACCCTGGCACTGGACGGGAATACCGGAAAGGTGTTTGCGACATATAACAGTGTGCCTGGCGGCATATATGATGTCAGCGGTGGCAAAGATTACTTCATCCCTGACAGCGGTATGCAGCAGTACTGCATATCAGCTATCGCGATGGACGATGACGGCACTATGTATTACGCCAACGACAGCAGTAATCTGATGGCAGTGAAAGACAGAGCGTCCGCAGCAGAAGTGAGACGCGCGTCACTGGGACTTCCTGCATCTGTCTCAGCAGGCATCGGCAGTAAATACAACAGCATCAAAGCCACCTGGAAAGCAGCTCCGGGCGCGTCAGGATATTACGTGAAATATAAAAAGTCGGCTGACTCATCCTACAGCGGTTACAAGGACGCGGGAAGCAGACTTTACTACGAAAAGACAGGCCTCTCGGCAGGCGCGAAATATTATTTCCGCATATACCCTTATGTGGAAGTTGGCGGAGAGAAATATATCATGAACGCCACAGACTGTTACAGGATGTCTCCGGGAGCGTATACCCTGAAGAAGACGTCGATATCAAAGGCGTCGAAGGCCTCGTCGAAGTATGTGAAGCTCAGCTGGAAAAACATAAACGGCGAGAGCGGATACCAAATAGCAAGATCGAAGTACAAGTCAAAGAGTTTCACTGTCGTAAAGACGGTATCTGCAAAGTATTCGTCGGCTAAGATAAAGACGACTAAGGGAAAGACATATTATTACAAAGTCAGAGCCTACCGTACCGTGAATGGAAAAGAAGTGCCGGGACCATGGTCGGCTGTGAAATCATATAAACTGAAATAACATACGGATATCGTTTGAAATTTTCTCGAAGGATCCCGGAAAGCCATGGAATATGGTTTTCCGGGATTTTTATATATTGTATCTATGTTGAATAAATGTAATATATTGACAAGAATGAGATGATCTGATATCATATACCTGCAAGAGAGGGGTAATGATAAAGTCCGGATCGGAGTGACAAATGAATAAAAAGAAAAAAGCTGCAGTAAGAAAGACTGCCGGTAAGATCGCAGCAGTGGTCATGGTACTTATGCTTGCAGCAGGTATGCTGCCTGGAGCGGGATGCATGGCTGCATATGGTGAAGGAAGCGGTGAGACCTCCGGCAGGACTGAGTCGTCCGCTGCCGCCGGGGATACCGCCGGTGCAGAAAGCGGCGAAAGCAGTCAGACTTCATCGGAAGTCGATATATCGGGATCTGACAGCAGATCTGAGAAGGAACTTTCTGAACTGAAGGAATCGAAGGGCGTGGTTCTCTTTGCTGAAAGCGGAGATTCCCTGAAACCAGTCACGGAGCCTGTACCGTCCACGGACAAGGTGGTTCTCAAATACAGCAAAGTGGTCTGGTATGAGAACTATTCCACGCATTATTTCAAGGTGACCTTCGACGGCAAGACCAGGATAGCCTACTGCGTGCAGCCTAAGCTGCAGGCGCCGTCGCGGGGCACGAAGACCGCGCACAAGTACAACAACAGTCTCATGACCAAGGCGCTGTACTATTCCTACGGATATCCGGGATATGACAAGCGTACGCGTTCGTATGTCTCGAAGAAAGATATCGATGATTACGATGACGACTATGGTGCATACGCGCTGTCACACATGGTGCTGAGCTACATCTACGATAACGAAAGCTCGAAATCAGATGCATTCACAGGCGTGAGCTCATCCACCAGGAAGCTCGTCAGGGATCTGACAGAGATGATAGACAAGAAATGGCCGGAACCTCCGTCTGATGCATCGCTTTCACTGAGCAAAACGAATGTGACGGCGAAATGGGACAGCAGTGAGAATGTCCAGAAGACGCCGGTCATAAAACTCAGGGGACACAGCGATAACAGGATAAACATGAAGATCCCGAAATACTGTACCATGGTAAAGACCGGAGACGGCGTGACGAAGAAATATACACGAGGGAAAGACAATTCAAAAAAAGTAAAAGTCTTTTCCGGCGACAGCTTTTATTTCACTGCACAGGCGACAGTAAAGGGCACATTCAAGTCACCGGAGATGGAAGGGGTACTTTCGACTTTCCAGCCGTATTTAATAAAAGTAACGGGAAAACAGAACATCGTTTTCTGCGGCGTGGGAGCGACGACCTCTGTATCTTTCCGTATAAACTGGGTGAAGGCAGGAAAGGTGAAGCTTGTCAAAAAATCGGAACAGCCGGAGCTCACCGGAGGTTCAGAATGCTATTCCCTTGAAGGTGCAGTGTACGGCGTTTATTCAAAGGATACGGGAAAGCTGGTGAAGAAACTCACTACAGATAAGGATGGCAAAGCTGAGGCTGATGGCATAACTCGTGGAAATTATGTCATCAGAGAGCTGACGCCGCCGAGAGGATATGTAAAGGACGACAGAGAGTACGATATCAAAGTCGGGACAGGTACGGCATCAGCAGAGGTCAGTGACAGACCGGAGTATGGCAGCGTGGGTATTGTCGTCCGCAAGAAAGACCGTGAGACCGGCAACAGCGATGTGGCCTACGGAGCAGCTCTGGAAGGCGCACAGTATATTGTAAAGTTTTACAGCGCATACTATGACAGCGTCAGCGATATCGCAGACAGGAAGCCGGACAGGCAGTGGACAGTAAGTACAGATAAGGATGGAAAAGCAGCCCTGGACAAAGAGCATTTCATGTCCGGCGATGACTTCTTTTCGGATCCGTCAGGCCGTACCGTACTGCCCCTGGGTACAGTGACAATACAGGAAAGCAAGGCTCCGGAAGGTTATCTGGCAGGAGATGAGATCTTCCTGAGAAAGATAAGCAAAGGGGATAACAGAAGTACGGTCGCTGATCTTGAACCTGTGGAACACAAAGAGCAGATAATCCGCGGCGATGTGGGATTCACCAAGGTGCACGGCGGTACAGGCAGCAGACTTGCAGGCATACCTTTCGAGATAACATCGGATGATACAGGAGAGACTATAACGGTGGAGACCGACAGCAGCGGGCTCCTGACAACAGTGGCATCGGGAAAGTACATAGGCAGGAAAGACAAAGGCGAAGCGAAGGACAGCAAAGACGGAGCGCTGCCATATGGCAGTTATGTCATTAACGAAGTCAGATGTGAAAAGAACAAAGGCCTGCAGCTGGTGAAAGGACTGAAGTTCAGGATAGAAAGCGACCACAAGACGGTGGATCTGGGCGAGGTGAAAGACAATGAACTGAAGATAGGCACAAGCGCCAGTGATGCTGCGGACGGCGATAAAACTGCTGAGCCGGGACAGAGTGTGTCCATAACGGACAGGGTGTCCTATGAAGGTCTGGACACCGGGACGGAATATACGCTCAAAGGCGTGCTGATGGACAAGAAGACCGGTCATCCCATCATGTCAGGAGGCAGGAAAGTCACTGCATCGAAGACTTTCACCCCGGAATCGGCGTCAGGCACTGTCGATGTGACATTCACTTTCGACGCTTCGGATCTTGGCGGGAAGACTCTGGTGGTGTTCGAGACTCTCATCGAGAATGGCGTTACCGTGGCTGAACACAAGGATCTGGACAGTGCCGAACAGACTGTGGAAATAGCAAAGAGAGACAGCTCTGCCGATACGGGAGACAGTTTCCCATGGATACCAGCAGCCTCCGCTTTTGTTACTGCTGCAGTGGCTGCCGCAGTGGTGCTGGTCAGACGCCGCAGGTACTGATTTTAGTGTGTTTGCTGACAGGAAGGCTAATCATAGTGTATTGATGGAAAATTAACTGATGATTCAAAATAGTGAGGAAAATATCAAAAAAACTGCCACATATCCGACATTGCATGATATAATATCCAGTAAGGTGACCGGGTAACGGGGAGTCATGGTCAGGTCATCGTCTATATATCGTATCATTGGCCTGTTCAGGCCGGCATAAAAAGTATAGAGGTTCAAAATGGAAAAAGATATCAGCAAGCGTTACGACAAGAGCTTTTATAAAATGATGGCGGAAAACTTCGGTGATGAAATTTTTGTTACAGATGGCGACGGTGTCGTGCTTTTCGTCAATCTCGAGGCAGCAAAGGTCATCGAACGGCCTGTACACGAGATAGTAGGCAGGAAAGTACAGGAGTTGGTGGATGAAGGCTTCTTCAAACCGAGTGCCTCCCTTGAGGCGATAAAAGAGAAAAAGACCGTGAACATAATGCAGACTTTGTTCAATGGAAAGACTGTGCTTTGCACAAGTGTACCGATCTTCGACGACCTTCATGAGAATATACGTATGGTGATATCCACTACCAAGGATGTCAGCGAACTGCAGGATATAATTGCTACTGTGGAAAAGCAGAACGAGGAAATCTCGAACCTCCGTGACATAGCCTTTGAAGATGCAGGCTTCATTGCGGGTGCAGGTCAGAAGCATAACGTCAGAGACATGGTGGCAAAGATAGCACCGCTGAATGTTCCTGTACTGATACAGGGTGAGACCGGTGTCGGCAAAGAAGTGGCAGCAAGAGCCATACATCAGCTGAGCTGCGGCAAAAACAAACCGATGGTCAAGATAAACTGCGGTATAATACCGGAGAATCTCATAGAATCCGAACTGTTCGGATACGAGCCGGGTGCATTCACCGGCGCGGAGAAAGCCGGCAAAAAAGGAAAGGTAGAGATGGCTGAGGGCGGCACTCTGTTCCTTGACGAGATAGGCGAGATGCCACTGTCGCTTCAGGTGAAGCTTCTGGATTTTCTCCAGGATGGCAGTTTCACAAGAGTAGGCGGGACCAAACGTCTCAAGGTCTCAACAAGGGTGATAACAGCTACAAACAGGAATCTCAAGGAGATGTGCCGTGAAGGCAGTTTCAGGATGGATCTGTACTACAGGATCAATGTGGTCCCGCTTAATATCGCACCGCTCAGGGAGCGTCATGAGGATATAGACGCTTTGGCACGGCATTTCATGACAAGCTGCAACAAGAAGTACAATCATAAAAAGGAACTTTCGGACAAGGCGCAACAAGCTCTGCACAGCTACGACTGGCCGGGAAATATCAGAGAGATGGAGCATGTCATAGAGCATGTGTACATACTGTCATACGGAGAGATAATCACCGAGAAGGATGTCAATGAAGCGCTCCATGGAACAGCTGTGGAAAAGAACAGTTCCAGGGTTGTGCTCAAGGGCATAATGCCACTGAAGGAAGCGAAACGTGAGCTTGAACGGCAGCTGGTGGAACAGGCATATGCACAGTATGGGAGTACATACAAGGCGGCCGAAGCTCTCAAATGTGATCAGTCTACAGTTGCAAAGATACTGAAAAAAACAAGGGGGGGGGTACAGGTAAGCTCCTGTCCTGAAGACAGAAGTTGAAGTGTGAAAGACTGCTGATGAAAAAAATCATTAAGAACAATGATTTTTTTCATCGGTTTTTACTTTTTTGAAATAAAAGAAAAAACAGTGATTGTTACATTATATTTATTTACAGGCATATGAGATTGATGTTTCAACGTTTATAAAATAAAAGATTATAAATTATCAGAAAACGTCAGGCGATGGCACTGATCTTGCTCTATATAAAGTGTGAAGGGCAGATGATGAAAAAGTATCAGGGTATCTGTCGTTGAAGTTGCATCCGATGTATGCGGCAGGCATGAGGATGCACAGCTTATGAAAGTCTTAAAAGCAGTTATTGTCAGTACTGTTTTTGAATAAAAGAGATGAAAAGGAGAAATCAAAATGACAAGAGACGAATTGATGCAGAAAGCTTTTGACGCTATCGTTGAAGCAGATGAAGACATGGCCAGAGAAGTTCTGGACGAAGCTACAGCAGAAGGAGTCACTGCTGTAGATCTTTTGCAGGAAGGCTTCAGCAAGGGAATGAACGAGCTGGGAGATCAGTTCGGAAGAGGAGAAATATTCCTTCCTGAGCTTATCTTTGCTACAGAAGTAATGGGAGTAGTAACAGAACGTGTCGATGAAGAACTGGCTGCAAAAGGCGGTGACAGTGCAGCAGGAAAAGGTGTGTATGTAATAGGAACTGTGGAAGGTGATGTGCATGATATAGGCAAAGGTATCTGTGTGTCGATGTTGAAAGCATCAGGATTTGATGTTTACGATATGGGGAGGGAAGTACCGGCTGACACTTTTATCGAAAAGGCTGAAGAAGTAGGCGCAGATATCATCGGAACAAGCGCATTGCTAACAACAACAATGACAGTTCGGCAGGAACTGGAGGAGAAACTCAAGGAAAGAGGTCTCAGAGCCAAATACAAGACTATGGTAGGCGGCTCGCCTGTAACTGCAAGATGGGCAGAAAAGATCGGCGCGACTGCTTATTCAGAGGATGCCGCTGACTGCTGTAAGGTTGCGGCAGAACTATTAGCTAAATAAAGTTATTTATATATCAAAAAGGAGAAAAACATGAGCGACAAAAAGTACTTGACCCGTATGGGTGACGGCGAAATGACGTACATGACGAAAGAAGAGATTCGTGAAGACGTCCTCGCCGGAATGGACGACGCTGTAACAAGAGGCAAGTCCGAACCGATGAGTCAGAATGATGTCGACTATATGGTCGAGATTCTGACAGATGAAAACAGGATAGTCGGTGTTGAACACGGATATGAAGGTGTTACGACATTCGACGCAGGTACGCTTAAGATCCCTGTAAGATCAGGAGTTCCTGTTGACAGGAGCACAGACATGCTTATACATGAGAGAGTCCTTTGTTCAGATTCGATGGAACTATGCAACCCGGACTACAGCTGGAAAGTTATCAAAAATATAGCTCCTGAAGAAGCTATGATGATGGAACAGTGCCAGCAGACTACTATAATCCCTCTGTTCTACGGTGCAATGCCTAACATGGGACTTTACACGAAGCCGGACGGACCTGAAGAGAACTGGTCGGAGCTGCTTCCTCAGGGCAAGATCAAGGAGGCTATGGAAGCTCAGGAAAGAGCAGCGGAAGTATGTGCGGAAGATATGGTATATATTGCATCCATGCAGGCAGAAGCAGGTGCAGACGGTATCCAGTTCGATACTGCAGGTGCAGCAGGTGACGGAGACTTCCTGGCGGCACTGAAAGCATCCAAGATTCTTGCAGAAAAGTATCCTGATCTGTGTATTACTATGGGGATGGCTAACGAGTTCACGCTGGGAATGCATGGCAGACTCAAATTCGAAGGGCAGAAACTGGCCGGCACATATCCTGCAAAGCAGGTAAAAATATGTGAATCAGCAGGTGTAGACAGCTATGGATGTGTTGTCAACACAAACAGTTCAAGGAGCTTTGCATGGAATCTGGCCCGTGCCGTTACATACGTACAGCAGGCGACAAAAGTTGCAGATATACCTGTCCTCGTAGATGCAGGAATGGGTGTAGGCGGTGTACCTCTTACAAATGTATGCCCGGTGGATGCATCGACAAGAGTTGCCAAGTGTATGATGGAGATCGGTAAAGCTGACGGATTGTAGATAGGCCACGGTGACGCATTTGGCATGGCTGCAGCTTACGAACTGTCCATGGGTCTTGGTGGAACACGTGCTGCCGGAGATCTGGTAGCACGTATGGTATTCAAGGGCATGAAGCTGACAGAGGCCAAAGAATATGTAGCAGGCAAACTGGGATGTGCTGTGGAAGATTTGGCAGATTGCTACAAGATGAAGGAGATCAGGGAATCTCTCGACATCGGGCATATCATAATCACTCCGCATTCATCATACGGTATGGCTGCTAAAATCAAGATCGCAGAACTGCTTGACATCAGGATTCCTAGCGTAGAGAATTTCAAGAAACAAATCGGCAAATAAGGCTTCAGGAAGTATCCGTGGCGGATTGCAGAGAGGATCTGTATTCCGTTGCGGAGATTCCCGAAACACATGCTGCTTTGCTCGTTATCACTATGTTGAATTTTTTGATGGGAGAAGAAGATGGAAAATAATAATTTAAACCAAAGGAAAAAGTATAATACACCGCTGATAATTGTCAGCTGTGTAATCGTTTTCGCATTCGTTGCATTTACAGCTATCAGGCCGGAGGCATCTCTGAATGGAGTAAACACTGTATTTGACGGCATCATAAAATACTTCGGGGCGATCCTTGAAACGTTCACCTTCGGCGCTGTAGTAGTATCCCTTTACTTCTGTTTCAGCAACAAATACGCCAATGTCAGGTTCGGACATGACGAACCTGAATACAGCATGTTCAGCTACTGCGCTATGATGTTCCTTGCCGCAGTGGCATCGGCACTGCTTTACTGGTCTTTCACAGAATGGGCATTTTACTATCAGTCACCTGGTATCGGTCTTGAGCCTAAGTCAACTGCAGCTCTTGAAGCCGGTATGGGATATTCGTTCTTCCACTGGGGAATACACGGTCAGGCTATATATGTAGTCATAGCGCTTGCCATAGCATATGCTTTTTACATCAGAAAGGTGCCTTCGCTGCAGACAAGTGCTGTATGTCAGGCCATGATGGGAAATAAAGTGAACCCTAAGGCAAAGGGCATTATAGGAAACCTGATAGACTTCTGCGTTATATTCGGTATACTGGGAGGTCTCGGAGTATCCCTCGGACTTTCTGTACCGCTTACCGCAGGTGCATTACACCAGGTATTCGGCATAAAAGTAACATTCCTTGTACAGGTGATCGTTATCGTAGGTATTGCTGCGGTTTTCACTTTCACATCCTTCATTGGAACCCAGAAGGGAATGAAGCGTATAAGTAACATGTCGGTAATACTCTGCGGAGCATTCCTGGGCTGGATATTCTTCGTAGGTCCTACGGACTTCATCATGAAGAACACGGCAAACTCATTCGGATGGATGCTGGAGATGATGCCAAGAGCAAGCCTGTTCACAGATCCTATTGCCGATACGGGTTTCCCTGAAGCATGGACGCTGTTCTTCCAGGCATTCTACCTGAATTACGCTGCCATGATGGGTATATTCATTGCGAAGATCTCAAAAGGCAGGACAGTGCGTCAGCTTTCCATCGCCACACTTTTTGGTATAAGTATCGGAGGATGGGTAGTGTTCGCCGTAGACAGTAGTTACGCTATCTATACACAGAAAACCGGACTTACAGATGTTGTCGAACTGATAAACAGTTATGTCGGAGAAGCAGGGATCTACCAGATAATAGAAACTCTGCCGCTGGGCAAGGTCGTATTACCATTACTGCTGATATTTGTTATAGTTGGATTTGTTGCGTCATCCCTGGACTCGGCATCGCTGTCACTGTCGCAGACGACACAGAGAATAATGAACAAGGACGGAAACGTCAATCCGCTCCTCAGAGTATTCTGGTGTGTAATACTCACACTCGTACCTCTTTCGATAATGTTCATCGGAGCAAACTTCTCCACACTCAAGACACTGGCTATAATAGTTTCGATACCATTCATGTTCATTGTGGCATTCATGGGAATAAGGCTGTTCATGTGGCTTGCAGAAGATGACAGGAACGGAGTACTCGACAGATACAGAGTCGTTAAGAAACAAGCAGATCCAGACAAGGTAGTTGAATACAAACCTGAGGATTACGAATTCTAAGCAAGCCTCTGTCTGTACAACAGATGGTTCTGAATATACTGCAGGTGTGCGTCGATCCGTATACCTGCAGTATAGTATATCGAAAAACGGGAGACGTGAAATGATGTCAGGTGACTTCAGTATTATCGATGATATGGCTGAAATAGTTCTAATTGAGAATGAATGCGGTGTGATCAGATATGTCAACAAGGCTTTCTGTGCATGCCACGGCGTAACATTTGAAGAAGCCGTGGGCAGATCGTGTTTTGACTTCATAATACCTGAGGATCGCGAAGCCTGCAACATGGAGCAGAAAGTGACTCCCGAAAATCCGTACTACAGGATAGAAGGACGTTCAATACGCGCGGACGGCAGGACGATATGGTTACAGTATGTGGGGAGAGCATATTTTAGAGAAGACGGCAGTCTCAGGGAGTTCCAGGAAATAGGCGTGGATATCACTGCCTGGAAGGAGAAGATAGAAGAGAGTGCCAGAAGCATCGCTAGGACCAACAAATGGGTGGAACAGGTAGAAAGAAGGATATCCTGGTCCACACATTCACAGGGGATGGACAGGCACAGCGGGAATCTTCAGGCGATGTACAGATTTTCGGACATACACACATCGAATCCTGAGATGAAGACACTGATAAGCTATGCCGGAGCTGTTGCGGCCGGGAATGCTACGGTACTGATCGAAGGAGAGAGCGGCACGGGAAAGGAGCTGTTCGCCCAGGCGATACACAATGCAAGTCTGCGTTCCAACGGTCCTTTCGTGGCTATAAACTGTGGAGTGATACCGCCGGAACTCATAAGCAGCGAGTTCTTCGGATATGTGGAAGGTGCATTCACAGGAGCGTCAAAAGGGGGAAGAGCAGGGAAATTCGAGATGGCATCAGGCGGCACACTGTTTCTCGATGAAATAGGAGAGATGCCCATGGCACAGCAGGTAGCACTGCTGAGGGTCCTGGAGACGCGCATGGTTTCGAGGATCGGAGACAGCAGTCAGATACCTGTCGACGTCAGGATAATATGTGCCACCAACAAGAATCTGTATGATGAAGTGAAGGCGGGAAGGTTCCGCAGTGACCTGTATTACAGACTCAACGTCATAAATTTGCATATACCGCCGCTGAGGGAACGCAAGGGAGATATATATCTTCTGATAGGCGCGTTCATAAAGAAATTCGGAAGCGGCAATTTCAATAAAAAGGAATCATTCAGTGATGAAAAGCTCATAGCATTCTACGAGTACGACTGGCCCGGGAATGTAAGGGAGCTGCAGAACGTGGTGGAACGCATGATGTATGTCCCGGAGCATATGACAAGACATTTCTATGAATCACTGATAGGAGAACTGAAAAAAGACCGGGCGGCACCGGAACATGGTGACGGCAGCAGAACAGATGAAAACAGAAAAACGGACAATGAAAGAGAGATGCTGATAAAACTCCTGGCCGACTGTGAAGGCAACGTCAGTATGGCTGCAAGGAAGCTGGGGATCTCGAGGGCCGGTATTTACAGGAAACTTAAAAAACACGATATAAGATAGATAATAACAGGGAGGAACAGATGAGCACAATAGAACGGACCATAATGGAAATTCCTTTGAATGAGCTTGAAGGCGTAGATGATATGTTTTTCAGGCAGATACAGATGAGGCAGGATAAAGTCATGAAGAAGTTCGCTGATCAGTACAGAGCGACGAGAGATATGTTTTTTTCAGGAGTAAGCATGTCAGGGATATTCGAATCCTTTGACATAGACAGGATAGAAGATGAAAATATATACACATGCGACAGGGTCATACCCTGCAGGATGCTTTCGGAACTCTTTGCAGAGGCAGATGAGATAGTACTGTGTACAGTCACCCTTAAGGGATATGACGAACTGGAAGCTGAAGAGACAGACAGCCTGAAAACACTGTTCCTGGACGGGTGGGGGACCGCTGTCGTTGAAAAGGGACATGTGTGGATGAAGGAGCGCATACGGGGACGCTATGCTGCAGAGGGACTGAAGACAACAAATTCGTGGAGCCCCGGACAGCACAACGTGGATATACGGTTGCAGAGAGATCTTTTCGGTATGCTGAAGCCTGAAGACATAGGTGTTACGCTAACTGAGAGTTTAATGATGCACCCTAAAAAATCCGTAAGCAGTTTCACAGGAGCAGGTGCAAGCGATGGCATGGAGGATATAAGAGCCTGTGATTTCTGCGCACACAGAGAGACATGTCCGTCCGCATATGTGTAACGCCGGAGTGTACATATATGTGACAGTATCTGCATCAAGCGTTGCAGAATATGTATCCGGCAGTCTTGCGTAAGTTTTGACACTTTCCTTGAAAACGTTGAAATATCAACGATCATGGTCATCACGATATTTTGGCATGAGGTATGCTTATACATGTAGGCAGATATACCTCAGGGAAAATATACATTATGATATATTTTTTCATTCTCAGGTATAAAAGTTGATTCTTTTAGGATGGAAAGGAGTAAGTTGATGGCAAGACGTGAAAGAAGCAAGGCGGGCGTGCTGGATAACATCAGCTATGCGATGTCGTACGGTAATGAACTGTCGGAAGAGAAGCTTTACGCTATACATGCGGCAAGCCTGGATGTGCTGATGGAGATCGGTGTGAAAGTCGAGAGTCCGGAAGCACGGGAATTGTTCGCTGAAGGCGGATGTACTGTTGAGGGAGAGATCGTTAAGATCCCTGCATACCTTGTGGAAGAGTGTGTCAGGACAGCTCCGTCTGTGATCCTCCTCGCAGGGAGGAACCCGAAAAACGACTACGTAATAAAGAAAAACAAAGTATCATTCATAACATTCGGAGAAGGGGTCAATGTCATAGACCCGTACACGAAAGAATACAGGAGATCGGTGAAAGAAGATCTCGTAAGGAACACTATCGTTACGGACGCCCTTGACATACTGCCATGTGCATACAGATCCGTAGCTTCCCAGGACAAAGCCGGGAGCGTACAGGCGCTGCACAATATGGAGGCAATGTTCAGCAATACCACAAAACACTGCTTCATCGGTCCGGATGGAAAGAAAAATATAGAAAAGATAATAGATATGGCTGCATTCATACAGGGCGGCAGGGAAAATCTGAAGAAGAGACCTATAGTGACCTTCAATCTCTGTCCTACAAGCCCTCTGCAGCTGAACCCTACAGCGACAGACGCACTGATACTGGGAGCAAGGGCAGGTATACCTTGCAACATCATATCGATGGCACTCTCAGGTGCGACATCATCTGTAACACTGGCCGGAACACTTGTGACACACAATGCAGAAGTACTGTCTGCAGTGGTCCTCAGCCAGCTGGCAGAGAAGGGAGCACCGGTACTGTACGCCAGCTCCACCAGTATAATGGATATGAGGCATCTGACGACGCCTGTAGGTGCGCCTGAACTGGCGATGATAAGCAATGCTGTCGCGCAGCTGGCTAGATACTACAATCTGCCGAGCTTCGTGGCAGGCGGATAGGCTGACAGCAAAGTACCTGATGCACAGGCCGCTCACGAGAAGACACTGACCGCATTGATGGCTGCCCAGGGTGGAGCCAACGTTATATACGGTGCAGGAATGATCGAGATGGGGATGACCTTTGACCTGGCACAGCTCATTATAGATTCTGAAATCTACAAAATGGTACTGCATACCATAAACGGTTTCGAGGTGAATGAAGAGACACTTGCCCTTGACGTTATCAAGGAGGTAAGGATGGGGGAATTCGTCTCTCAGAAACACACCACCGACAACTTCAAAAAGATACAGTCACACTCGGAGATAATAAACCGGCAGCCAAGAGAACAGTGGCTTGCGGCAGGAGGCCGTGATATGACTGAAGTGGCTTATGAGAGAGCGATACAGATCATCGAGAACCATAAGCCCGAGCCGCTCACAGAAGAGCAGGCTGCCTACATACGCAAGGTGGTCGAGGACGCGGAAGCGGAGTATGGAGTAAGATAGAAAATATGTATAGCGAGTTTTCTGAATTGCAGTGATTTTGAGATGAAAGGATGTTAAGATAATGAGTAAGGTATTCAGAAGAATAATGGAAGCCGTAGAAGACGGTGAGAGAGAAGAAGTCGTAGATCTGGTGGAAGAGGCTCTTGAAGATGAAGCGGATCCTGCAGAGATAATGAACAAAGGTCTCATAGCTGGTATGAACAGTGTTGGAGAAATGTTCAAGGAAGGCGAGATGTTCGTTCCGGAAGTGCTGATGTCGGCAAACGCCATGGACGCCGGTATGGAACTGATAAAACCGTATCTGAAACAGGATGATATAAAGAAGTCCGGCAAGGTGCTGTTCTGCACAGTCGAGGGTGATCTGCACGACATAGGCAAGAAGCTGTGCGTGATGATGCTCGAGGGAGCCGGATATGAGGTGATAGACCTGGGTGTGGATATAAGCGTATCAAAGATAATGGACGCTGTCAGGGAACACGAACCTGATATAATCGCACTGTCGGCAATGCTCACCACGACGATGGCTACCATGGATCAGACGATGGATACTCTGAGAGAAAACGACATGCTCGATAAAGTGTCCGTTATGGTAGGCGGAGCTCCGCTGTCTGATGAATATGCAGTGAAGATAGGCGCTAATTATTCAGAGGACGCAGTCACATGCGTCGAGCTGGCTGACAAATTAGTATCATAATATAGAAGCGTAAATCAACCTGAAAGAGAGAGACAGTATGAGACAGTGTTTATTCGACATCGACAGAGAAGAATGCAGCAGGCTTGCGCATGATTTTTTCATGGCGGACTCGGGACTGTCCCGGGAGGGCCGCAAGTTTGACAGGATGAGAGAGGACGCTTTTCGTATGAGGAAGGTCATAGAGGAAAGGGTCAGGATACGAGCCCTGGGTATCTATTCTGAAGATATATCTTTTTCAGGGAGAACTGCCGTTATAGAAGGTGTGGATTTCACTTGCAGTGCCTTCGAGCTGATAGATCCAGCTACTGTAAAGGGTGCATATATGTACGCTCTCTCTGTAGGAGATTTCGGTTACCCGGAGGAACCGATAATGGATCAGCTCTATGCCGATATATGGGGCAGTGCCTTTACAGATGCTGCCCGGATCCTTATAAAAAAGCAAATAGAAAGTCAGTCGAAGCTCAGCGACAGTTTTGGTCCGGGATTCTATGGCATGGATGTCAGCGAGATGTCCAAACTGGCGTCCATGCTCAACTTCGATAAACTGAAAATGGAGCTGAGGAACAGCAGGATACTGCTGCCGCTCAAATCATGCGCAGGCCTGTATTTTGCAGTTACTGACGATTATGTAAAGATGAACAGTGAATGTGAAAGCTGCAGAGGTAATCACAAGAGCTGTGTGTTATGTCGTGTTCACGGAGGTATAGAATAAATGTTCAAATGTACAGGCATATGCAGTAAATGCGGCAGATGCAGGAATTCCGCGATGATGAGCGGAGCCAACGACAGGAAGACGAAGATGCTGGAATATCCGCCGGATTTCACAGTCGATACAGGCAGACCGGGTTTCGGTACAGCTTTCGATATAGGTACCACTACAGTAGTTGGTATGATGTGGGATCTCGGCAGGGGCGAGCAGATCGCTACAGCTGCGAAGACCAATCCACAGAACGAATTCGGTATGGACGTCATATCCAGGATAACTTTCTGCGGCAGCGATGGAGAGAATCTGGAGCTGCTGAGGAGCAGGATCACAGGATGTCTCAATGAGATCCTGGAGGAGCTGTGTGAAAAGTCCGGGATAGATAAACACGATGTGAACGAGGTGACAGTATGCGGCAACACGACGATGTCACATCTGTTCGCAGGATATCCGCCGATGACGCTGGCTCTGGCGCCGTTCCATCCAGCATATACAGGCACTCTGAATATGTCTGCAGAGGAAGCGAGACTGGATATAAATGAGGAAGGCAGAGTGACAGTACTGCCTAATATAGCAGGACATGTGGGAGGAGACATAACCGCAGGTATCGTAGCATCCCGTGTACTGGACAAGCATGAACTGACGGTTTTCATAGATATAGGAACAAACGGTGAGATAGTGCTCACCAACGGAGAGGACTCATACGCATGCTCCACTGCCGCAGGTCCGGCCTTTGAGGGATCGGCCATAAAGCATGGCATGAGAGCTGCCACAGGAGCCATAGAGAGAATAAGCATAAAAGAAGATGGTGATGTAGAATTTCTGACTATAGGAGAGTGTGAACCACAGGGAATCTGCGGTTCCGGTCTTATCGACTCTATAGCTCAGATGCTGGACAGCAAGCTGATAAGTAAAACAGGTCGTCTGATATCTGCCGATGATGCGGACAGAAAGAAGCTGGCGCCGGGCTTCAAGGAACGGCTCTGTGAGATCGATAGTCAGAGATGTTTCGTCCTTGTATCCAAGGAGAGTGGAGAGGATATCTATATAACCCAGAATGATATCAGAGAGATCCAGCTGGCGAAAGGTGCTATCGCAGCTGGTATACAGCTTATGTTGGGGAAAATGGGAAAAGCGGCGGAAGATATAGAATGCGTTGTGATCGCAGGAGCCTTCGGGAATTACATAGACAAGGCAAGTGCTGTGAGGATAGGTGTGCTTCCTGATGTGGGGATGGACAGGATCATCTCTGCGGGCAATACTGCAGGGGCAGGCGTGTCGATGGCACTGGCATCGGCAAAGGAAATGAAACTGGCAGAAAATGTGGTTTCAGAGATAAAGCATGTGGATCTGGCTGCAATGGAAGAATTCCAGAACACATATATGGCTGCAATGGCATTCAGGCAGATATAAATGATAAGGGATGGCACGTCCCTTATCATCGACATGGGGAACGGATCGGATGGATCACATAGACTCTAAATCTATGCAGCCGGGTGAAACTCCCGGGTTCCTCGCCATTTAGAAAACAACAGGCAGAAAGGCGGAAAGACATGAAAATCACCAGGGAAACTATCATAGACCTGCTGGAGACTGACAATGAAAGGGCAGCAGCGGAATTATTCGAAGAGGCAAGAAAGGTCAGGGAAAAGCAGTTCGGAAACAGGATATTTTTATATGGATTCGTATATTTCACTACCTGGTGCAGAAACAACTGCGCCTTTTGCTATTACAGGAAAGAAAACGATATAGACAGGTACAGGAAATCTCCCGAAGAGGTGCTTGAACTCTCAAGGAGCCTTGCGGAGTCAGGCGTGCATCTGATAGATCTTACCATGGGTGAGGATCTGATGTACCACAGGGAGAATTTTGAGACTCTGTCGGAAATAGTGAAGAAGATAAAATCGGAAACCGGTCTGCCGGTGATGATATCGCCGGGCGTGGTCAGCGATGAAGTCATAGCGAACCTTGCCGGTGCAGGTGCGGACTGGTATGCATTGTATCAGGAGACCCACAACAGGGATCTTTTCTCAAGGCTCAGGCTGGATCAGAGCTACGATGAGAGGATGCATGCCAAGCAGCACGCCGCATCGAAGGGGATGCTCATCGAAGAAGGACTGATGACAGGCATTGGTGAAACAAGCCACGATATAGCTGATTCACTTTTCGAGATGGGGCGGATAGGCGCCAGTCAGGTAAGAGTGATGAGCTTCGTGCCCCAGGCAGGAAGCCCTATGGAAAATGTGAAGACGCCGGATCGTATGCTGGAGATGAAGGTCATAGCCCTCATGCGCATAATGTACCCATGGGCGCTGATACCTACGTCCCTTGATGTGGACGGCATAGCAGGTCTTGAAGCAAGAGTCAACGCCGGAGGCAATGTGGTGACGTCGATAATCCCGCCGAGAACAGGTCTGGCAGGCGTGGCTCAGAGCAGCATGGACGTGGACGAAGGCTCCAGGACTGTGGAGGAGGCCGTGAAAATACTGAACAGCCTTGACCTTGAAACAGCAACAGCAGAGGAATACCGTGAATATATTGGAGAACTGAAATGCCGAAAATAGTGATAGTCGGAGGAAAACTGCAGGGCAGCGAAGCTGCATATCTGGGGCGCGAAGCCGGGATAGACATAATACTTATCGACAGGGATCCCGATGCACCTGCACAGAAGATGTGCACCGGATTCATATGCGGAGACGTGATTTCCGGCGATGAGCGGATAACAGCGGCCCTGGAGGAAGCGGATATGATACTGCCTACGATGGAGAACGATACTGTGCTGGAAGGTCTGTCGAAGCTTGCGGATGAAAAGGGATATATACTTGCTTTTGACTGGGATGCATATCAGATATCGTCTTCGAAGAAGAGATCCGACCGGCTGTTTACCGACAACGGGCTTCCGTGTCCGAAGTATTATCCGGATGGAAAGGCTCCGTATATCGTAAAGCCTGAATCCGAAAGTGGCAGCCATGGCGTCGTGTATATGGACAGCAGTGATGAACTCGAGGAATATATCGCAGCAAACGGCTCGGATGCAGTGATACAGGAGTTCGTACAGGGACCGTCATATTCTGTGGAGATAATAGGATCCCCGGGAAACTACAGGACATATGTACCTACGCAGATATTTGTGGATGACGTCTACGACTGTAATCTGGCGTCAGCTCTGAGAGATCTGGATCCCGAAAAGAAAAAAGAACTGGACAGGCTTGCAGTAACTATTGCCGAGCTTGTGGAGCTGAAAGGCATAATGGATCTTGAGGTCATAGATGACGGTGAAGAGCTGAGGATACTGGAGATAGATGCGAGACTGCCGAGTCAGACGTCAATCGTCGTGTATCATGCCAGCGGTATGAATTACATAAAGGAACTTTATGATCTGTTCTGCTGCGGCGATTTTGCAGACGAGCAGACGGATACAGGATGCTTCGCGTCACTGACCCATTACCGTTTCGATAAGGATGGCTTCTCTACGCATGGAGAGCATATAATGGTGGAAGGCGGCCTGCTGGATCATACAGAAGGTCTCTGCCGCAGGGCGCGGGTGATATCTGATCATGACCAGTCTTACGGCGAATGGCGTGGGACTTTTATCAATTTTGCCCCTACAGCTGAGGAGCTTGAAGAAGCCGAAGCTGATATGCTTGACGAATTCAGCAGATTCTCAGATTGAGTCCCGGTACTGCTTTGGCGTCGATCCGTATGCTTCGCGGAATATCTTGATATAGTAGCTCTGGTTCGAGAAACCGCATGCCAGAGCGATATCTGTGATAGAGAGGTGGGTGCTTTTCAGCATCCTGATGCTGGCGGCAAGACGTGTCTGCGTCAGGTATTGGGAGAAAGTCTTACCTGTCTCAGATCTGAATAATGTCGAGAGATACGATGTGCTGACATGTATCTTTTCGGCGGTGGATGCAAGAGTGATCTCGCTGCTGTAATTTTCTTTGATATGGCCGATCGCTCTTTTTATTATCTCTGAATCGCCCTGATACGTCGCATTGGAGCAGAAATCCGTGAACTTCTTGATAAGTGCGTTGGAGGTATCGTAAAGTTCGGAGAATGAATATGTGTTCTGGAGATTTTCGATCTCGTCGCTGTAAAGCGTATCAGGCGTATCATAGGATATGCTTTTGGATATGCTGCGGAACAGGTCTATGAAGTTTGTCTTGATCAGGTTCAGGTTACCTGATTCCAGGAGATAGTTCTTCTCGTAGAAGAGCCTGAACTTGCAGTATGCTATTTCAAGATCACCGGATCTGACTGCGTTTATGATATCCTGCGGAAGCGTGTCGGGATAGTATGCCGAAGTCTCGGGAAGCTTTCTCTCCGGCGACTGTTCACCTGTGTTTCCGGAGATCAGTCCGAAGTTGTTCTCCATGACGATGTACGGCAGTATGCAGTTGCAGAACACGTCATATATATATGAGACTTCTTCAGGAGTTTTCACCTGCATATCATAGGTGAAAGAGACTATTTTTGCCATCATGTCGCTGCGGGAATAGAACTTCTTTATGAGTTTCCTGACGACGCTGTCCTTGCCGGTCCCCATCGCAACAGGGCCTACGAAAAAGCATCCGGTGACGCTGTTGTCGCCTGCCTTCAGCGGGAACGCAATGTTCATGAGACCTGCATCACAAAGGAATATATACGGTTCCTTGATCTTCTCAGCTGTCTCCGTTGCTGAGGCAAGGGACGCAGGGCATTTGCTGCGGCAGTCGTCACAGGAAGCGAAGATGCTGCAGAATTTTTTCTCCTGCATGCAGGTCCATGCAGGCTCACCATTCTCATCCAGCAGTGTCACAGGTATCTGCGACACATTGGAGAACGCTTTCATCGTATTCAGGATATTTTTGGTTTTGTCGTCCATATTTCCTTACCTTATAAATATGATATAAAATATAAGAATTATCGCGCAAATTTTCTGTAAATTCCAATATAATTGATTGTACAATAAAAATATTATATTTTAAAGGGCGTTTTTTCAAAAAATGAGTTTAATATTGGTATTTTTTACGACGTGGGGATAGTATCATATAGATGATGTAAATATGGCAACAAATCCAAGTATAACAACATAAAAACCGCGTAGCTTCAGTACTTATTGTCGCTCGCGGTTTTTGTTGTGTCATGGCTGTAGGCAGTCCTGTATCAGCGGCAGAGCACGGTCGGAACCGATAATTGCAATATGATGACCTTGTTGC
>CAJJPZ010000015.1 GCA_905193765.1 uncultured Eubacterium sp. | reverse complement strand
GCTATAGATACGAAGACAGGAAAGCTGTCAGATCTCAAGGATGAGGACTACAAGGCACAGTCCACAAGTACGCCTGTAGTATATAAGGGAAAGGTATACTTTGCAACAGGATCAGGAATATCCACGTCAGGTTCCAACGGCAACCTGGTAGTGGCAGAAGCTGACACTCTGAAGATGGATTATGTCATAGGCCTCAAGGGCTATCCGCAGTCATCACTGCTTATGTCCACAGCATATGAGGAGTCCACAGGATATATCTATCTCTACTCCACATACAACATGACTCCGGGCGGAGTTTCCATGGTGAAGACAAAGCCTGACAACACCAAAGCAGAAGGCGCAGAACTGACTGAGATATACGACGCTGACGGATATTCACAGTACTGCATTACAAGCCTTATCTGCGATGAAGAGGGAACTATATACTACAAGAACGATTCATGCAATATATTCGCACTGGAGAACAACGATGCATATATCGACAGCATGGATATCACAGGCGGAGCTGTAAAACTCAATAAAGACTTCGTACCTGGAACAACTAAATATGAGGCAGTAGTCGACGCCGGAACAAAATCGGTGGATATAAAGATCAAGGCAGCCGAAGGCGCGACAGTAACTGTCAACGATGAAAAGATGGATTCGGATACAGCTAAAATAGACCTCACTGACGGCAAGGCGGAAGCTGTATTCAAAGTGACCAACGGCAACAGCAGCAGGACATACACTGTAAGCATCAGAGAAAAGTCCGATGATGCGACACTTGGCACACTCCAGGTCAACGAATCAAACGCTTACAGCAGCTTCAAGACTCTGGATCCTGAGTTCACGCCGGACAAAACTGTATACACCATGTACAATGCAGATTCATCGAGATCCTTCGAGAACCTCTGGCCTGATGCTAATGACAGCAACGCCAGTGTAAAGGTATATTCGGTATACGGTATCGATGATGAAGACGTCGATGACAGCGAGACAGGCGAGATCGATGTTACAGCCAGCAACTCAGGCCATGACAGATACGCCATCTATTTCGGATCAGGCATGGACACTACAGCTGTAAGAGTGGAAGTAACTGCAGAAGACGGCAAGACTGTGAAGGACTACTATGTGACATTCACAAAGCAGAAGGACGATACAGCACTGCTTCCTGTAATAAAGGCTGTAGGCAGCGACAGGATCGACAGGATCGCATCAGATGCAGATTACGATCAGGCAGAACTTGATCAGGTGAACGTCATCGTCAAGGATGCGAAGCGTCAGCTGAAATCAGCAGAAGACGCTGATGACGTCGACACTATAGTTGCAAGGGCTAAACAGGACATCAGCAGGATAGAGACAAAGGCTGACAAGGAAAAAGCTGAACAGGAAAAGGCTGATCTTGAAAAAGAGAACGCTGATCAGAAAGCCGAACTGGACAAGCTGAAGGAACAGCTGGAAAAAGACAAGGCTGAGAGAGAAGCTGAAAAAGCACTGCAGGCTTCAAAGAAAGCAGCAGTAAAAGAACTTAAGGCTGAAGTATCCGATCTGTCAGAGTACAGACTGGGTGAACAGGTGAAGGTGATGGCTCTGATGATGAAAGGTCAGGCCCTGATCGAAGATGCAGAGGATGAAGCAGCAGTAAAGGCAGCTCTGGAAACTGTAAAGGCAGAACTGGCTGAGATAAAGACAGATGCAGAGCTGACTACAGAAGAACTGCAGGCAGCAAAGACAACTGTATCAGTGAAGGCCGCTGATTACAAGACAGCGAAGATAACCTGGAAGGCAGTGGACAATGCTGACAAGTATCAGGTATACAGATCCACATCGAAGAACAGCGGATACAGCAGGATCGCAACAGTTTCAGGAAAATCTCTGAAGAATGTGAATCTGAAGACAGGAAAGACTTACTACTACAAGGTAAGAGCATATGCAAAAATAAACGATACCGATGTATACAGCAAGTATTCAGCAGTGAAGTCAGTGAAGATGTCACTGGGTAAAGTAAGCAGCCTCAAGCTTGAAACAGGCAAGGCGAAGGTCACTGTAAAATGGAGTAAAGTAAAGGGGGCCAGTGGATACAAGATCTATCGTTCCACTAAGAAATCCAGCGGATTCAAGTGTGTGAAGACCTTGAAGAGCGGCAGTACAGTGAAATACGTCAACAAGAACCTGAAGAAGGGCCAGAATTACTACTACAAGGTAAAGGCTTACAGGGCAGTAGACGGAAAGAATGTATACGGAGCATACAGTTCAGTGAAAAAAGTGAGAGTTTACACTACATACAACTATTAAAAACAGCAGACCCCGGGAAACCATCTGAGAGATGGCCCTCCGGGGTCTTTCTGTATTATCGGGAAGGCGGACCGTACTGACGGTCACAGCATATGAGCTTAGAAATACCTGAATACACCTTTCACCTTGCCGAGGATCTTGACGTCCTTGACGATGATGGGACTCATAGTGGAGTTCTCAGGCTGGAGGCGGATATGATCCCCCTCTTTGTAGAACGTCTTTACGGTGGCTTCACTTTCGAAGCCGTCGATCATGGCGACCACGATATCTCCGTTCCTCACTGAGCGCTGCTGCTCGACCAGGATATAATCACCGTCCATTATACCGGCCTCTACCATGCTTTCGCCCTTGACCGTGAGCATGAACGTCCTGCCGCTGCCCACGAATCTGGCAGGTATCGGGAAGCTGTCCTCGATGTTCTGTTCGGCAAGTATCGGCGTTCCCGCTGCGATCCTGCCTACCAGTGGTACTTCAACGACGGAGGTGTGTTCCACGCAGTCGTTACTGCCAGGATATGAGGACACATGTTCGCCGGATGTGTCCCGTGAAGGAATGTCGTGCTCGGCGCCGACCACCATCAGTGCTCTCGGTTTTGAAGGGTCTTTTCTGATATAGCCCTTTTCCACCAGCTTCGCGATATCCTTGTGGGCGGTGGATGTGGACTTTATACCCAGAGCCGCGCATATCTCACGTACAGTGGGCGGATAACCTTTCTCCCGTATCTCTTCTTTCATATAATCAAGAATCTTCTGTTCTCGCTCTTTAAGTGCCATTGGAATCCTCCGTCAGTCTGTTTTGACATGTCATTACTTAAATTTAATAATAACATAAAAAGAACAGGATGTAAACAGATGTTTGCGAACAGCAGAGCCGGTAAGGCTGCGGAGGAGGGCATGGATAAGGACCGGCGCCAGTATATGTCATAAGTGGTGATTTTGCATGGAAAGTATGGTATCATGTAGTCGTGCAGAGGTATGAAGAAAGGAGCATAAAGAAATGCAGATGATGAAAAAAGCTGTATGCATAGTTATAATATTAATTGCAATCATAGCCATGTGTATTATGACCGCAGGGTGTGGTAAGAAAGCAGAGAATGATGAAAAAACAGAACCATATGTGGGCATATATGATATGTACTTAGAAGGAAACGTGTCGCTGAACAGTACTGTTGAGCTCAGAGCTGACGGGACGAGTATAAACAGGATGAATGGGAAATATGATTTTGTAAATGGAGATGATGGTGACGTCCAGCTCAGGCTTGAGGCATACATGGAGGGTGATTCGGCTGTATATGATGTGAAGAAGACTTCAGATGGATGCAGTATAAGACTGACTCCTCCCGATGGATTTGATGATGCCAGTGAAGAATGGAACGAGAAAGAGACTTTTCTGAAACATGAAAGCGGTACCGATGGTATATGCGGCAGCAGTAAATTCAGTGGAGTATATTCAATGAAGGATACAGATGATGTGAAGTATGAGTTCAGAGATGACGGTACATGGTCAATAGAATTTTCTCTGGATTATTCAGTTGACGGTGACAGTTTCACTCTGGGGAAAACAAAGTACAAGGCTGAGACAAAGAAAGACAGCAGCGGCAGCATCCAGAGCATCACTCTCATGGAACAGGACGGGACTAAAGACTTCGTGCTGAAGCGGCAGGACGATGAATAAAGAAGGTGGAATATATGAAAAAGATCACCACAGGGATACTGGCTCATGTGGATGCGGGCAAGACCACGCTGTCGGAGGCGATACTGTATCTGACAGGGACCATACGCAGGCTGGGCCGGGTAGACCATAGGGATGCATTTTTTGATACGGACTCCCAGGAAAGAGACCGGGGGATCACGATATTTTCAAAACAGGCGGAAATAGAATACGAAGATACGAGGATAACACTGCTGGACACACCGGGACATGCTGATTTTTCGGCGGAAATGGAGCGTACCCTTCAGGTGCTGGATCACGCAATACTTGTGATAAGCGGCAAGGACGGCGTGCAGGGCCATACGCTGACGCTGTGGAGACTGCTGGAGAAATACGGGATACCTGTGTCCATATTCGTCAACAAGATGGATCTGCAGGGGACGGACAAGGCCGCCGTCATGGAGGAACTGAAGCGGAGGCTGGACGACAGGTGCACGGATTTCACAGACGATCTGCCTGACGGCGAAGAGCTGGCGTCGTGCCATGAACAGCTGCTGGAGGAATACTTCGATACGGGGGAGATATCCCGGGATTCACTGGTGGCTGCCATTGCAGACAGACAGGTGTTCCCCTGCTGGTTCGGGTCAGCGCTGAAAAACGATGGCATAGAGACTTTCCTGACGGGATTCTGCAGGTATGCTTCGGAGCCTGATCACGGCAGAAGTTTTGCCGCTAGGGTATTCAAGATAACGAGAGACGGTCAGGGACACAGACTCACCCACATGAAGCTCACCGGAGGAACGCTGAGGGTGAAGGACCCTGTGGGATACGAGGCCCCGGGACGTATGTCAGAGGGTACAACTGATGAGAACATAGAAGAGAAGATAGAGCAGATAAGGATATACTCAGGAGAAAAATTCCGCACAGCAGATGTGGTATCGGCAGGCGATGTATGTGCCGTGACGGGACTTTCCCGGACGTACGCAGGGCAGGTGCTGGGAGCTGAGAAACAGATGAAGACGGGATTCCTGGAGCCTGCACTGGTCTACGATGTGCTGCTGCCTCCGGAGCAGGATCAGCACGCTGCTCTGGCGGCGTTCAGGCAGCTTGAGGAAGAGGAGCCGCAGCTGAATGTGGTATGGAACGAGCAGCTGCAGATCATCCAGCTGCAGCTCATGGGAGAGATCCAGCTGGAAATACTGCGGAATATAGTAAAAGAGCGATTCGATATAGATGCGGATTTCGGTCAGGGTCGGATATCCTACAGAGAGACGATAAAATCACCGGTGACAGGTTCGGGACATTTCGAACCGCTGCGTCATTACGCCGAGGTGCATCTGCTGCTGGAGCCCGGGGAACGGGGCAGCGGTATGACATTCGCATCGGACTGCAGTGAGGACATGCTGGACCGGAACTGGCAGAGACTGATATTGACCCATCTCATGGAAAAACAGCACAGGGGAGTGCTCACTGGCTCGCCTGTGACCGATATGGAGATAACGGTGATTTCAGGCAGAGCGCACCTGAAGCATACCGAAGGCGGTGATTTCAGGCAGGCCACCTACAGAGCTGTGCGTCAGGGTCTGAGAAAAGCCGAGTCGGTGCTGCTGGAACCATGGTATGCCTTCACGCTGGAAGTCCCCTCATCGATGACTGGGAGAGCCATGTCGGATATACAGCGCATGGGCGGAGAGATATCCGTACCGGCATCTGACAGGGAAATGGCCATCCTCACTGGTAAGGCTCCTGTCAGCGAGATGAAGAACTACGCTGTGGAAGTAGCGTCCTATACGGGAGGCTGCGGCCATATCGTGTGTGATATGTGCGGATATGAGCCGTGCCACGATCAGCAGAAAGTCATAGACGAGATCGGATATGATCCTGACGACGATCCGGAGAACACGGCGGACTCCATATTCTGCAGCCATGGCGCAGGACGCAGTGTGAAGTGGGACGAGGCTGACCGCCATATGCATATAAGCATAAGTTCAGGATATCCGGACAGCGACGCCGATGATACAGTGAAGAGCGATGTGCCAACGCCGGCGTCATCCTTGCCGGGCGCGGGATCAGGCGGTGGATACAGCATGTCAGAGGAGGACAAAGAGCTGCGCAGATATCTGGATAAGGCGTATATAGCCCCGAAAGAACGAAAGATGATCCCGAAAAAGATCATAGACAGCAGCCGTCCGCAGAAGACGAAGGATCCGTGCCTGAAGCCGGAGTATCTCATAGTAGACGGGTACAATATAATATTCGCGTGGGACGAGCTGAAGGCTCTGGCGAAGGTGAACCTCGATTCGGCCAGAGAAGCCCTCATCGAGATACTGGAAAACTATCAGGGCTACAGGAAATGCAACGTCGTGGCGGTCTTCGACGCATACCGGGTCAAGGGTGGCACGGATCACACAGAGAAGATCGGTGACCTGGAAGTGGTGTTCACCGGTGAAGGCGAGACCGCAGATACATATATAGAGCGTATGACTTATGAGATGAAAAAAAAGTACATTGTCAGAGTGGCTTCTTCAGACACTCTGGAACAGATGATAGCTACCGGAAACGATGCACTGAGGATGTCGGCTGAGGATCTAAGAAAGGAAATAGAGCTGGCGAACGACGAGATATCGGCGTTCCTTGAGGAATATACGAGAAAAAACAGAACAGAAAGCATCAACAGAATAAAACTTTAACACAGAAACCACAAAAATATACTGTAAAATAGTATACCGTAGCCGTAACAGATATTTTAACCTTGTTAAGGAGTACATTATATGATACTTGAAAGAAATGAAACCTTTGAGATCAGTGAGTCGATGATACCGGCTCAGATGACTGTGACGATACAGGACGCAAAGGAAATGGTGAAGATCATGGCCGATCTGCGTATGAGATACAGCGCAGCCATCAAGGAGATCAGCACCAAGCTGGAGATACTGGATAATGAATTCAGTGTCAAGCATGATTACAATCCGATACACCATATGGAGTGCAGACTCAAGAGCATCAGCAGCATCAAGGAGAAGATCGAGAGAAAAGGCTGGCCGATGGAGATCGAATCGGTGTACAAGCTTACTGATTTTGCAGGAGTCAGAGTTATCTGCAATTACATAGACGACGTGTATACCGTGGAACGCAGTCTGCTGAGACAGGACGATATAGTGCTGATAAGAAAGACCGATTATATCAGGAATCCCAAGGAAAGCGGATACAGGAGCCTGCATCTTGTAGTGGAAGTGCCGATTTTCCTCACCGACAGGACATACAACATGCCAGTGGAGATACAGATAAGGACCATCGCCATGGATACATGGGCAAGTCTTGAACATGAACTCAAGTACAAACGGAAGGACGAAATGCCGGGATATGTCGCTCAGGAGCTTCAGAACTGTGCCAAGGCAATGCACGACGTCGATGCGACCATGGAGCGTATACATAAGATGTTTTAAAAAACAGAGAAAGAAGAGAAGGAGAATATCGATGAAGAAGAAAATATGTTTGCTGATGATATGCCTGCTGGCAGTGGGATTGCTTGCAGGGTGCGGAGGTTCGGATGATCCCTATGCCGACTATGAGCTGAAGGATTATATCAAGGCGGGAAAGTATAAGGGCCTTACCGTTGAACCGTATACCATCAAGGTCTCACAGAAGGAGATCCAGGAAAAGATAGACAGCGCGCTGCAGGCTGCAGCTAAATCAGAGGATCTCAAAAAGGGTGATAAGATAAAGAACGGCGATACTGCAAACATAGACTATGTTGGTAAGATCAACGGCAAGGCCTTCGACGGAGGATCCGGGGAAGGTTACGATCTGGTGATCGGCAGCGGTTCGTTCATAGACGGATTCGAATCAGGTCTCATCGGCAAGAAGGTCGGCAGTAAAGTGAAACTTGATCTCAAGTTCCCGGACAGCTATCCTAACAATACGAAACTCCAGGGCAAGGCCGTGGTGTTCGAGGTCACTATCAATTCGGCCAAGAGGACAGTGACGCCGGAATACGATCTCGATTTCGTGAAAGAAAACACCAAGTACAAGACCATCAAGGCATATGAGGCTTCTCTGGAAAAGGAAGTCTACGAAGAGAAAGAGACTGAAGCGATAAACAACCAGAAGACGTCGCTGTGGTCAGACGCCCTCGAGAATGCCGAAATGAAGAAATACCCGGACGAAGAACTGCAGTATTACATGGACTTTAACAGCAGCCAGATCGATGATATGGCCGAGTCCAGCAATGTGACGAGAAAAGAGCTTCTGAAGAACTACAACTTCAAAAGTGAAAAGGAATTCAAGGCAGTCAATGAAGACAGCAGCAAGCTGAGGATCAAGCAGGAGATGCTGGTTGAGTATATAGCAGACAAGGAAGGTCTGGAATATACGGACAAGGAAAAGGAAAAACTCCTAAGCAATTTCGAGAAGCAGGGATACGATGAGGATGCCATAGAGAAGCAGACCGGAAGGAGCGCTGACGAATATGCACACATAGAGCTGCTGTATGAGAAGGTGCTGGATTTCATCCTTGATAATGCAAAGACAGCAAAGAAATAAAATTAATTGTACATGATAGTAAGGTGAAAGTCATGTATACAATATAATACAAAAAAATTATTGAAAAAGATTGATAACTGTGGTAAATTCTATACATTGATTTGACACATGGTTCAGTCTTTTTTCGTATCATGCTATCAGATCATTGATTCTCTGGAGAGTCTCATCTAAGAGCGCCGAAGGTGTAAGTATGCAGGGGCGGCCATATACATGGTATATGTTGATGCATACAATCTCTCAGGCAAAAGGACAGAGCAGATAATTTTATAGCAGAGGGGGATATATATCATCGGATATCCTGTCGGTGTCACATTGTCCTGTGTGGGTGTGTGAGACTTTTTGCTTTTATTTGTGTCCTCTCCGGAAAGTCGATAAGTAAGTATCGGCTTTTGTCTTTTTTTGCGCATGATTTATGCGTGGTATTATTTATTTTTTTATTAAGGAGAAGGAGAAAATTATGACTATCACACAGGTATTGGAAGCCATTGATGGCGTAGTATGGGGGTTGCCTCTTATCATACTGATAATAGGTACAGGTATACTCCTGACTATCAGACTTGGTGTGCTGCAGTTCAGAAAGCTGGGCAAAGCACTCAAGTACATGGTAAAGAATGAAGAAGACGGTATAGGCGAAGTAACCAGCTTCGGAGCTCTCTGTACAGCTCTGGCGGCTACTATCGGTACAGGTAACATCGTCGGCGTTGCAACAGCTGTAATGCTGGGCGGACCGGGAGCCGTATTCTGGATGGTAATAGCAGCCTGCTTCGGAATGGCAACAAAGTATTCAGAAGGTCTGCTGGCTGTAAAGTTCAGAGTCGACAAGGGCGGCGGCAGATTCCTGGGCGGACCGTTCTACTACATAGAAAACGGAATGGGCAAGAAATGGAAGTGGCTTGCGAAGCTGTTCGCATTCTTCGCATGCTGTGCAGGTGCGCTGGGTATAGGTACTATAACCCAGGTAAACGGTATCACTTCAGCTGCGAAATCATTCTTCGACCCTAACGATGAACATATGGTATCACTGTTCGGAACAGAGTATTCCATTGCTACAGTGATATCAGCTATCGTTGTTACTGTACTGGCAGCACTGGTTATAATCGGTGGTATCCAGAGAATAGCCAAGGTATCATCCATAGTTGTACCGTTCATGGCTATCGCATACGTTATAATCTGTCTTTGCGTTGTAATATACAACTACAGGAACATCCCGCACGCTGTTGCTGAGATCGTTCAGGGTGCATTTGGCCTCAAGGCTGCTGCAGGCGGAGCCGTAGGTTCTATGCTCATAGCGATGCAGAAGGGTGTTGCAAGAGGTATATTCTCCAACGAGTCAGGTCTCGGTAGTGCTCCTATTGCAGCAGCTGCTGCACAGACAAAGGAGCCTGTAAGACAGGGTCTCGTATCGATGACAGGAACATTCATCGATACAGTCTGCATCTGTACTCTGACAGGTCTGACTATCATGACATCAGGCGCTTATGAGATGTCACTGGCTGAAGGTCTGGAAGGCGTTGAAGTAACAGCAAGAGCTTTCGGAAATGGTCTGCCTTGGTCATATTCGGCAGGCACTTTCGTGCTCATGGCAGCGCTGGCATTCTTCGCATTCACAACTATCCTCGGATGGGACTACTATGCAGAGAGATCTCTGGAGTACCTCACTGACAATATGAAGGCTGTTATGGTATACAGATGGATCTACATCCTGGCAGTTCTCATCGGACCGTTTCTTACAGTATCGGCTGTATGGACTATCGCAGATATCTTCAACGGACTGATGGCTGCACCTAACCTTATAGCCCTGGTAGTACTGAGCGGAGTCGTTGCTGCGGAAACGAAGAGCTACTTCAAGCGACTTGATTCCGGACATATCCAGGAATACGGAAAGAAATAACCCGGATACATATCCGGCACATAACGGAAAAACCATAAAGGATCTGTGCATCAACGCATGGATCCTTTTTTGACGGTGGACGAGAATAACCCTGTACAAAGGTGCATATATATTATCATGAACAGAAGAGAAAACTGTGATCGTACAAGGGGGAAGCGTGATGCTGAATACAGAAGATATAAGGAACAAAGAGGTCATAAATATTTATGACGGCAAGAGCATGGGATTCGTGTGTGATATCGAGATAAACCTCAAGGAGGGACGTATAGACGGCATAGTTCTTCCGGGAGACAGAGGATTCGTCCGGCTGTTCGGGAAGGAAACAAGTGACTACGTGATAAAATGGAAACATGTCAGGACCATAGGGGAAGATGTCATACTAGTGGATGTACCGCCGGTCTCGGAGTTGTAGTTCATCCGGGAATAAAATGAATTCAGCGGTAAATGCTCTTGGCAAAGGCCGCATGATGATGTAAAATCATGTTAGGACAGTCCCGCAGGCAGCAGGAAAGAACATGACGGATCAGTAAGGAGGCTCCAGATGAGATGCCCGTATTGCGAATATGAAAACAGTAAAGTTATAGACTCAAGGCATACCGAAGACGGACATGCCATAAGACGAAGACGCGAATGCGAAAGCTGCGGCAAGAGATTCACCACATATGAGAAAATCGAAGAGATCATCCTCATGGTCATAAAGAAAGACGGACGGCGGGAGGCATTCGACCGCGGGAAGCTCCTCAATGGCATCATAAGGGCATGTGAAAAAAGACCCGTGTCTCTGGCACAGATGGAAAAGATAGCCGACGGGATAGAAAGAGGTCTGAACAATATGATGGAGAAGGAAGTCAAGAGCCAGTTCATCGGCGAGCTGGTAATGGATCAGCTGAAGGATGTGGATGAAGTGGCCTACGTGCGTTTCGCATCTGTATATCGCCAGTTCACGGATGTCAGCACCTTTGTGGCAGAGATAGAGAAACTTCTCATAAACAGGAACAACGACTGAAAAGCAGGAAAAGGAAATCATAAAAAGAATGAAAGAAATATTCAGAGTGGCAATAGACGGACCCAGCGGTGCAGGTAAAAGCACCATAGCGAAAGCAGTGGCAAAGCAGCTGGGTATAGATTATATAGATACAGGCGCAATGTACCGTTCAGTGGGATACAAGATGATGCGCAGCGGTATACCGGCTTCGGACGAAGCAGCCGTGAAGGCAATGCTTGCTGACACCGACATTGATTTCAGGGACGGTGACATATTCCTGGACGGCAGGAAAGTCAATGATGTGATACGGACTTCGGAAGTGGCAAAAATGGCGTCGGAATGTTCGGTACTGCCGGATGTGAGAGCCAAGCTGGTGGATCTGCAGCGGCAGATGGGCTCAAGGAAAAGCGTTATAATGGACGGCAGGGACATAGGCACCAATGTTCTCAAAGACGCAGAGTACAAATTTTTCCTGACGGCTTCCGCAGAGGAACGCGCTGAGCGAAGATATAAAGAGCTTGCTGAAAAGGGCGAAAAGATATCCTTTGACGAAGTACTCCGGGATATAAAACAGCGCGATCATAATGATATGACAAGAAAGCTAAATCCGCTGAGAAAAGCGGAAGATGCAGTGGAGGTCGATACTACAGGACTTTCCATAGAGGACGTCATAAATAAAGTGGTAACACAGATCAGATAGCGTATATAAGCTCCTGTGTATGGTAAAAATACATGCATAGGAGTTTTTTTATGGAACAAATGAAGGATCGTCTAAAAAAAATGGTGATATTGTCACTTGTACTTATCGCTGCGCTGGCATGCAGGCTGGCGTATATACAACTGGCCGGGGGAGAAGAGCTTTCTGAAGCTGAACGGTCGCAGTCGCTTATCTCGCTTGAAGGGGGCAATACGAGAGGGATCATATATGACTATAGCGGCATGCCCCTCGTAGCGGACAACAAGCGGTACATTTACATCATAGAGAAGAGCAAGTTCGATTTTCAGACTGCGAAGCTGCTGAAGGGCATGGGAGCGAAACAGGTCATGAGCGGCAGCCGCAGATACTATGTATACTCCTCCGAATCCTACGACACCGATGCAGGTCAGAAGCTGTATGAGAGATACGATGCATATATCATATACACCTCCGCCAGATACAGTTCTCATCAAACCGCTGCACATCTCATAGGGTATGTCAATGAAAGCGATTCCTCAGGGGCTTCCGGACTTGAGCTCATGTTCGATCGTCAGCTTGATCCTGTCAGGAGACATATGTATGCCGTTGCTGATGCCGGAGGCAGTCTGCTGCCGGGATGCGGCCTGATGACGTCATCGGAGAGCGGTGAGGATTCATCCATCAAAGACGGTATAAGGACCACCATTGACAAGGAGATGCAGGAGGCTGTCGAGAAGATACTTGAAGAACAGGATGAAGACTGTGCTGCAGTGGTGCTGGACTGCAGGACAGGCGGTATCGCAGCTATGGCGTGCACTCCGGTCTTCGACCCGGGAAATGTCAGCGACTATATCGACGGAGGTGGCAGTGAGCTCGTGAACAAAACGACGCAGGGAGAATATCCACCGGGTTCGGTATTCAAGATGATAGTTGCGGCAGCGGCACTGGAGTCTGGAATGAACATGGACAAGACCTACATCTGCAAAGGCTACGCCGATGCAGGCGGACACAGGATAAAGTGCGATACAGGCGGAGATACAGGACACGGGAAGCTTGATATGAGGGAAGCCTTTGCAGAGTCATGCAACAGCTATTTCGTGCAGCTGGGAAAAGAGCTGGGCAGCGAAAAGATCATATCAGCAGCAGAGGATTTTCATCTGGGAGAAACAGCTCTTGAAGGCTATCCCCAGGAAAGCCCGGGACATCTGATGACTTCAGCTGAGAGACAGGGCGCAGCTGTCGGCAATCTGTCCATAGGTCAGGGAGAGACACTGGTGACGCCATTGCAGGTCGCGAGGATGACATCTGTAATCGCAAACGGAGGTACCGATAAAGGCGTGAAGATACTGATGGACGGCGATGCCGCCGAAGACCAGGTGATATCGGGAAATACCGCCGAAGAGATAGCGGAGATGATGGCAGAGACTGTCAGAAACGGTACGGCAGCAACACTGGATATGACAGATGACAGTGGGGAGCCGGAGACAGCGGTGAAGACTGGGACCGCGCAGTACGGCAGTGCGGGTTCGTACGGTACCCATGCATGGATCACGGGATTCGCACCATGCAAAGCTCCCGAATATACGGTGACGGTCCTGGTGGAGGACGGGAAGTCGGGTTCGGGAACTGCCGGACCTGTGTACAGACAGATACTGGACTATCTGAAGAGTTCCGGCAGCTACAGTAAACCTACGCTTGCCACGATCATAGATCCGGTGTGAGTGAATCTCTGAGTTTCTCAAGGGCCTTTTTCTCTATGCGTGAAACATATGAACGACTGATCCCCAGCATGGAGGCAACTTCACGCTGGGTTCGCGGAAGACCTCCCATTACGCCGTATCTGTGTATCAGGACGGCGCGCTCCCGGTCGCTCAGGACGCTGCGGATCGCATCTTTCATTTTGCTTATCTGGATCCTGAGGGATATGTCGTCTATTATCTCATCAGGGTCGGTCCCCAGTATATCATTGAGGCTGATCTCATTGCCGTCCTTGTCGGTGCCCACAGGAGCGCTGATGGAAACTTCAGATGCGTTTTTTCTCGATGAGCGTATGCTCATCAGGATCTCATTCTCTATACAGCGCGCAGCATAAGTGGCAAGTCGTGTCGATCTGCTGCTGCTGTACGTATTCACAGCTTTGATGAGTCCTATGGTCCCTATGGAAATGAAATCGTCCATGGTATGAGACGGAGATGTGTATTTCTTGGCGATATGTGCGACAAGACGCAGATTTTTTTCTATAAGTATTTTCTTTGCATCCTCATCACCTTGTTCGTAAAGTCCGATATAGTACTTTTCTTCTTTCTCTGTCAGTGGTTTCGGAAACGAAACACTCATATTATGTATCCCCCCTCGGATTTTTACTATATGCAGAAAAACGAGGGGAAGTGCCTGACCTCTGCAAAAGAAGCATGGTCACATTTGGCGTGCCGGATCAGATTTGATCCTGACGGGCTGTGCTATCTCTTCTCGAATGACAGACAGTCTGTACATTCATCCATCGTAGGATTGCATTCATGAGTACCTACTGTGATACAGTCCAGCGAACAGAAATCTGCTGTTCCGGCGTGATGCTGGCAGTTCTCCACCATACATTTGATGCTTTTGTTGATATCCATTTTATCTACCTCCTGATAAATAAGTCTTTACGATGATTATTGTATCCCCGTAAATAAAAAATACTCATACAATTCTGTTGAAAATATGTATAATTATGGTAAAATAAAAACTACTGATAAAAAAGGAGGAAACGGGAAAAATGAAAATAAGACAGTTGCCAGAAGATGAAAGGCCGAGAGAAAAACTTCTGAAGGACGGCAGCGACAAGCTGTCCACAGCCGAGGTGCTGGCCATACTCGTAGGGAGTGGAGGCGCTAAGCGGTCGGCTCTTGATATAGCTGCGGAGATACTGTCTCTGGACAGACGTGGCGTGGCATATCTTGGCGAGTGCAGACCTGAGGAAATAATGTCTGTGAAAGGGGTCGGCAGGGCGAAAGCCTGCGAGATCCTTGCTGCCGTGGAACTTGGCAAACGGATCGCGGCGTGTCCCAGAGAGGAGCGCAGGACCATAACGACATCAGCGGATATCGCAGCCGCGGTGATGGAAAAAATGCGGTACTACAAGAAAGAGCATTTCGTATGCATGCTGATAAATGCCAAGGGAGAGATCATCGAGGAAACATGCATATCCGTAGGCGATCTGTGTTCCAGCGTCACGCATCCAAGGGAGGTCTTCGTGGATGCTGTCAGGAGGAGTGCAGGCTCTGTGGTGTTCATACATAATCATCCCAGCGGTGATCCGTCTCCCAGCGATGCGGATATACAGACCACGAAACGCCTGATGGAGGCGGGAATGATACTGGGCATACCGGTGCTGGATCATATAATCATCGGGGATGGCGAATATATAAGCATGAAAGCGAAAGGACTCATATGAGAAAGACCTCCAGACATTCACTGATAATATGGCTTACGGCGTCTATGTGCCTGCTGTTGGTGATCAGGCTGTTCTGCCTGACCGTCGTATCCCATGACAAGTGGGAGCAGCGTGCGGCGGACGCCTCCGAACGATATGTATATGAGGCTGCGCCCCGCGGGGATATAACGGACCGAAGCGGCAGACTGCTGGCAGGGAGCCGACCTGTGTATTCGGTGACGCTGGACAGGACCGGAGCCGATGAGAAAACTTTGCTGGAAAGTGGACGGAAGGCCATAGAACTGCTGGACGGATATGGAGAAGATGATCATCTGCCATACAGAGAACTTGAAAAAAGTATGACGTCGCAGGACACGGCACTTTATATACCTGTGGAGATATGCAGCGGCATATCCGAGAAGGCAGCCTCCGGCATGGAAAAGGCGAAGCTCAGCGGTATAAATGTCAGGACGGATCATGTCAGGTATTATCCCCAGGGTTCACTGGCGTCCCATATAATAGGATATGTGGGCAGTATAAGCGAGGAAGAGACAGACGAATATAACCGGGAGAAGGGATACAGGAACGATGATATCATAGGTAAGTCCGGGATAGAGAGATACTGCGAAAGCAGTCTGAAAGGCATTGACGGCAGGACTGGGTATCAGGTGGATGCATCCGGGAAAGTACGCGGGACCCTCGAAAGCAGGAAAGCGGAGAAAGGCAGCTCTGTACGTCTCACAATAGATTCGGATCTGCAGAAAATCACCGAGGATGCACTGAAGCAGGCGGTATCCAAAGCTTCCACCGGAGGGACCTTCGCAAGCCGCTACGGAGATGTGCAGATGGCGTATGCTCCGAATGCAGATGTGGGGGCGGCGGCTGTGATAGATGTGGACAGCGGTGAGATCCTGGCGATGGCCAGCACTCCGGATTACGATCCTAATGATTTCACCGGTACGATGTCCCAGGAAAAATGGGCGTCGCTGCAGCAGGAAGATCCCGACGATCCGCTGAGCCCGTCTCCGCTGTACAATGTGGCCACCATGACTGCGGTGCAGCCGGGCTCGGCTTTCAAACCGGTAACTGCTCTGGCAGCCCTGAGCTGCGGTCTTGATCCCGACAGGTTGCTGTACGATAACGGATATATCGAAATCGGCGGCAGAAGGTTTGGCTGCTCTCTGTGGAACGAAAGCGGAGGTAAGCACGGTTATCTGGATCTCGCAGGAGCAATGAGCGTGTCATGCAATTATTATTTCTACGATATAGCCGCAGGTAGAGATCTTGCATCGGGGAAATCTCTGGGATACAGCAGGAACATCAGCAACGAGACGATAGTGGAATACGCGAAGCTGATGGGATTGGGGGAGAAGACCGGCGTGGAGATCGGGGAAAGCAGCGGGGTGCTGCCTTCCGAAAAGATGAAGACTGAAGGGATAAAGGAGCAGTTGGCTGCATTCCTCCTTGCAGAGCAGGAAATATATTTTACGGAAGAATCGTTGAACGACAGGAAGACTTTCAGGAAAAAGATCGAAAAAATCACAAATTGGGCAGATAAGGACTTGTCATTGAATGAAATAATAGGTAAACTAAAGAGTAAGAAAATAGTAAGAAAAGAAAAGCTGAAAGAGCTTGCCGGGATATGTCATGATGATTATTTTAGCCAGACCGGCTGGCAGCCGGGGGACACATTTAATATAGCTATCGGACAGGGAGACAACGCCTATACGGTGCTGCAGATGGCTGATTACATGGCGGTGCTCGGGAACGGAGGTCTTAAAAAAGGGGTGACTCTGATCGCGGATCACAGTGGTACATCAAGGGATGCGGCATCAGAAACGGGAAGACTGAACAGCAAAGACACGGAATATATGATCTCTACGATGACGGAAGTCACAGAATCGGACGACGGGACGCTGCATGGTATATTTGCGGGGTTCCCTTATCATGTCGCAGCAAAGACAGGTACTGCCCAGCGGGCAGGCAGGATCAGCGACATGGACGAGCAGGAATATCTGAGGAGATATCTGCATCTCATAGCACCGGATGTGATGATGGCTGACGTGGAGAAAGAGACTCAGCGTCTGAGCAAAGCATATCCTGATATGTATGAAGATGAAGACTGTGCGTTCAGACGCGCTGTTGTAAACCTGAGCGGCAGGGATCTGACGTCAGATGATATAGACAGATACAAGAGAACATATGATGCTTTTGCATGGACAGTGGCTCTGGCGCCTGCGGATGATCCCGAGATCGCCGTTGCAGTGATGCTGGTGCAGGGCAAGACATCTGTCAATGCGGCTCCTGTGGTGAGAGAAATTATAGGAAGATACGGAGAAAAAGTCAAATGGGTAAAGTAATTTTAGTTTCATCGGGAAAAGGCGGTACAGGCAAGACCATGGTTTCCGTAAATATGGGAGCGTTGCTCTCGCAGTACGGATTCAAGGTTATGCTCCTGGATATGGACATGGGACTCCGCAATATGGATATATACCTCAATATGGAGAACAGAGTCGTGTACAACATAATGGATGTGATATCCGGAGTGTGCCGCATCAAGAAAGCCATGATCAAAGTAAGAGGATTCGAGAACCTCTATTTCATGGCGGCTTCCCCGAAACGCGACGACCGTGATCTGACGCAGCTGCATATTCAGGTGCTATGCGAGAAACTGAAAAAATACTTCGACTATATAATAATAGACTGTCCGGCAGGTATCGGCGATCTCCTTGACGTGTCACTGGCGGCTGCGGATGAAGCTGTGATAGTGACTGAGCCGGAGATCGCATCGCTGAGGGACGCTGACGTTACAGAACGGTATCTCATGTCAAAGGGCATGCACGATATACGGATAATAATCAACAAGGTGAACGTGGAGCTGATAAGGAGCGGGTTCGTACCGGATCTCAATACTATAGCGGGCATGTTCACGGGCAGGATAGCCGGCGTCATACAGTATGATGAGAACATACATATATCCACGAACATAGGGATACCAATAGTCTGCAAGCAAGGTACCTACATAGAGAAGAATTTCAAGGAGATAATAAAAAGGATCGTTGTATAGATATGATATCTGCAACGTATCGTATGCAAAGGGCTCTGCCGGCGGCGGGGCTCTTTTTTTCGGCCGTATTCATATCTTCTGGCTGCAGCTTATGCTCAGGAGCAGACCGGCGCCCATCATGGATGACACCATGGCGGTGCCGCCACAGCTGAGGAACGGCAGAGGTATGCCGGTGACGGGCATGACGCCCATGGTCATACCGATGTTTTCAAAAGCCTGGAAGGAGAACATACCCACGAGACCGGCGCCTGTAAGTGTGCCCTGAAGGTCGGAGGCGTATCTGGCTACACTGAGGGCGCAGTATATGAAACCTGCAAACAGAAGGATAATGATCAGTCCTCCGATGAAACCGGTCTCCTCTGTTATCGCGGAAAATATGAAGTCCGAGTCAGGTACGGGCAGGAACCCCAGAGATGTATGGGTGCCGTGCATGTATCCTTTGCCAAGGAAACCTCCGGAACCTATGGCGATACGTGAGTTCCACACCTGGTATGTTCCCGGCAGATCGAGATCATCAGGTGAGAAAAACGCATCGATGCGGTCCTTCTGGTAACCGGCCAGAAAAAAATAAAAGAGCGGCATTACTGCAACCAGTGCGAGAACGAGTCTGCCGATGATCCGCAGCTCAAGTCCTGAACAGAACACCATGAACAGCCATATGACACAGAACACACATCCGCTGCCGAAGTCCTCCTTCGACACTATAACGATGAAGGGAAGACTGTAGAAGACAGCCTTCGATATACCGCTGACACTGTTCAGGGACGAGGTGCTTCGGGAAAGGAACGAAGCCATAAGTATTATGAAGAGGATCTTGACGATCTCAGAGGGCTGTACAGTGATGATACCGGCGTCGATCCAGGCTCTCGATCCGCTGACGGTTATGCCCAGTCCAGGTATATAAACCGAGAGCAGCAGTGCGAGACTTGCTGCATACAGCGGCTTTTCCAGACTGATAAAATATCTGTAGCCCAGATCCAGGATCACGAACGCTGCCGCAATACCGCAGACCAGGGCTGCAGACTGTATCAAAACTTCCCTCGAAAGGAAGGTACCACTGGACGATGTTATGCTTGCCAGACCGGCTATGCCGGAAAGCGACAGGAGCAGGGGGATGAACAGCAGACGGTGGTCGCAGCTTCTGAGCTGATGTGTAAAATTGTTCATATCTGCTCCTCCCATCATCTTGACTATGATGTCAAAAAAGTCTATAATATTATAGTGTGCTTTTATTTAAATATTATTACTGAATAATTTTTCAAGTAACTTAACTTAATCATAAAACCGGATTTTAAAAACTGAAGAAAAGGAGGAATACCGTATGGGAACAGTCATATCTGTGATCGTAGGGCTGGTGGCTCTTGTGATAGGGCTGCTGGCTGGATATATATTTAGAAAATCATTTGGCGAAAAGACTATCGGCAATGCGGAACAGAAGGCAAAGAATCTGATACTGGACGCTGAAAACAGAGCGGAAACGCTTAAAAAAGAAAGGATCCTTGAGGCAAAGGAGGAGGCTCACAGGCAGAGAAGCGAACTCGAGAGGGAGATAAGAGAGAGGAGAAACGAGATCCAGAAGTCCGAAAGGAGACTCATCCAGAAAGAAGAATCGATCGATAAAAAACTTGAAAATATAGAGAAAAAAGAAGAAAGCATAACGAACAAGGAAAAAGCAGTTACTAACAAGCAGCGTGAGATGGAGAATCTCTTCAACAGGCAGCTTGAGGAACTGGAGAAGATTTCAGGATATTCAACAGAAAGAGCACGTGAGATAATTCTGGAAAAGGTCGAGAAGGAAGCCAGAAGCGATGCCGCTGCACTCTACAAGGAGATAGAGAGCAAGGCAAAGGAGGAAGCCGACAAGAAGGCAAAGGAGATAATCAGTGGAGCAATACAACGCTGCGCAGCCGACCATGTCGCCGAGTCCACAGTTTCAGTGGTGCCTCTTCCGAATGACGAGATGAAGGGACGAATCATCGGCCGTGAGGGACGTAACATAAGAGCTATAGAGACTCTTACAGGAATAGACCTCATAATCGACGACACGCCGGAGGCAGTGATACTTTCAGGCTTCGACCCTGTAAGGAGAGAGGTCGCAAGACTTTCACTGGAAAAACTCATCGTTGACGGCAGGATACATCCTGCAAGGATCGAGGAAATGGTCCATAAGTCGGAGCGCGAGGTGAACGCCATAATAAAGGAAGAAGGAGAGCAGGCAACTTTCGAAGTAGGCATACACAACCTGCATCCTGAACTGGTGAAACTTCTGGGAAGGCTCAAATACAGGACGTCCTACGGTCAGAACGTGCTGAAACATTCTATCGAGGTCGCACATCTGGCAGGACTCATGGCCGGAGAGCTCGGTCTGGATATCACACTGGCCAAGAGAGCGGGTCTGCTCCACGATATAGGCAAGGCGCTGGATCACGAGCGCGAGGGTACGCATGTCGATATCGGTATGGAAGTACTGAAGAAATACAAGGAATCGGCAGCTGTAATAAACGGCATGGCGGCGCATCACGGCGACTATGAACCTAAGTCCATCGAGGCCGTTCTGATAGCAGCAGCTGACGCTCTGTCAGCAGCAAGACCGGGAGCAAGAAGAGAAACTCTTGAATCATATATCAAGAGACTCCAGAAACTCGAAGAGATCGCAAACACTACGGAGGGTGTAGACAAGTCATTTGCGATACAGGCCGGAAGAGAGATAAGGATAATAGCCAAGCCGGATGAGGTGGGCGATGATGCTATCGCACTCCTGGCAAGGGATATTTCAAAGAAGATCGAATCTGAGCTGGAATACCCTGGTCAGATCAAGGTCAATGTAGTGAGAGAAACAAGAGCGGTGGATTACGCTAAATAATCGATAAAAGAGCAGCGCTCGGCCAGGCCGGGCGTTACCTTTTTGCAAAACATGGAGAAGTTTGGATAATGATATATCTTGATAACAGCGCGACGACAAAGCAATATCGTCAGGTCACGGAGCTGATGACAGAACACATGGATACCGTTTTCGGTAATCCGTCATCGCTCTATCAGCTTGGGGTGGACAGCGAGAAATCTGTCAGACACGCCCGCAGGCAGCTTGAACAGGCTCTGGCTATGGGAGACGGCAGAGCGTATTTCACATCGGGAGGCACCGAGGCGGACAACATGGCTGTGTTCGGTGCGGCAAAAGCGCTTAAACGCAGAGGCCGCAGGGTGATCACATCAGCTGTGGAGCACCCGGCTGTGCTGGAATGTTTCAAAGCCCTTGAAGCCGACAGCTTCGATGTAGTGTATATAGGCGTAGATAAAAAATGCAGACTGGATATGGAGCAGCTGGAAGCAGCAGTGAACAGCGACACGATACTGGTATCGGTGATGCATGTGAACAATGAGACGGGCACGATAATGCCGATACAGGAGATAAGCAGTATACTGAAGAAAAATGCACCAGAAGCACTGCTGCACTGCGACGCAGTTCAGAGCTTCGGCAAGCTGCCGATGCCTGTATGCGCCGATCTGCTTTCGGTCAGCGGACATAAGATCCATGGACCCAAGGGATCCGGAGCCATATTCATAAGAAAAGGCGTGAACCTTCCGCCTCTCATTCTGGGAGGCGGTCAGGAGGAAGGACGCAGATCAGGCACACAGAACGTGTCTGCTATAGCAGGCCTGGGACTTGCGGCTGAGATGGCAGCGGAGGACAGGTCCGGCAGGATGGCAGAACTGGCAGAGATCAGGAACAGCCTGATGGAAGGACTGAAGACGGCGTTGGACGACATCGTCATAAACAGTCCGGAGCATACCGGTGAAGCTGCCGGAGAGTGTTGCAGTACGCTTCTCAATGTTTCCTTCATGGGGACCAGAGGAGAAGTCCTGCTGCATACACTGGAACAGGACGGGATATATGTTTCCACGGGATCTGCATGTTCCTCCAACAAGAAAGGTCGGAGCCATGTGCTTTCGGCCATGGGACTTTCGGACAAGGCCATCGAGGGGACACTGAGGTTCAGCCTGGGACGTTTCAACACGATGGATGAAGTGGGATACACCATAGATAAAGTTACTGCTGCTGTGAAGAGATTCAGAAAGCTAGGGAGTTTTAGATAATGGAACACATTTTTATAGTCAGATGCGGCGAGGTCGCATTGAAGGGAATGAACAAGCCATATTTCGAAAGGATGCTTGTTGAAAGGATAAAGAAACTGCTGAAGAAATTCGACGGCGTCAGCGTGAAACGTCATGAAGGACTCATTTTCGTCCGTGCAGACGAAAATCTCGACAAGAACGCCATAATCAGGGAGATCTCAAAGGTCTTCGGCGTGGCGTCCATAAGTCCTGCAGTTGAGTGCGAGAGCACGATGGAAGCCATCGGAAAGGCCGCTGTGGACTACATGATGACAGCTATAGATGAGCGTGGGGTCAAGACATTCAAAGTCGAGGCTAAGCGCGCCGACAAGACTTTCCCTGTCAAGTCCCCGGATATCGGAAGGCAGATAGGTGCAGAGGTCCTCAAGGGCTGCAAAGTCCTCAAAGTCGATGTTCACCATCCGGACTGCCTGCTCTTCGTTGACGTGAGACATGATAAATCATATATATATCAGGACAAGATCGCAGGATTCGGAGGTCTGCCTCTGGGAACCAATGGCAAAGGCATGTCTCTGCTTTCGGGCGGTATCGATTCGCCGGTGGCTACATGGATGATGGCAAAGCGCGGGATGATGATCGAAGCTGTGCATTTTCATTCATATCCGTACACGAGCCAGCGTGCTCAGGAAAAAGTCGAGGCTTTGGCCAGCATCGTCGCAACCTACTGCGGCAGGTTCAGGATGCATGTGGTGAACCTGCTGCCGATCCAGGAGAAGATCGTGGAAAACTGTCCCGAGGAGGAGACCACGATACTTGTACGCAGGTTCATGATGAGGATAGCGGAGCAGCTGGCGCTGAAGACAGACTGCGGTATGCTGATAACCGGTGAGAATCTCGGACAGGTAGCCAGTCAGACAGCGGAAGCACTGGTGGTAACAGACGATGCTGTAAAGATGCCTGTGATGAGACCGCTGATAGCTATGGATAAAGTGGATATAATGGATAAGGCTCAGGAGATAGGGACATATGAGACATCGATACAGCCATACGAAGACTGCTGCACGGTGTTCCTGCCTAAACATCCTGTGACCAAGCCTAAGCTGGAACGTATCCTCCAGTCGGAAAGCAGGCTGGACTGCGAGGCTCTCATCAAAGCTGCAGTGGAGTCTGAGGAGGTCATCGACATATATCCGGAATAAACGGCAAAAATAGAAGTTTTGCGACATTATCTCTTAAGGACAACCCCCGTAGTAAAGATTATAATTGATATATAGTCTTGAAAAGGGGGTTTTTTCGTGGAAGTCATTTTCAGAATATCAGATGATATACTGATAGCATGTATAAAAGGTGAAGTGGATCACCACAGTTCGGCGCCACTGAGAAACAGTATCGACAAGGCCATGGGCGCATTCGGATGCAGGCATCTTGTGATGGATTTCTCAGGCGTGGAGTTCATGGACAGTTCAGGTATCGGCGTAGCGCTGGGGCGCTACAGGCGTATGCAGAAAAGCGGCGGCAGGATATGCATTTCGGGGTGTTCCTCATATATCGAGAGGCTTCTTGAAATGGCAGGTGTGTTTACGATCATACCGAAAAAAGATGACTATGAAAGCGCAGTCCTTTCCATAAGCGGACAGGAGCAGTTGTGCATGGAGGTTTGAGTGATATGGACAATAGTATGAGATTGGAATTCAGTGCCCTTGCTGAGAATGAGGCTTTCGCAAGGGCCGCTGCTGCGGCATTCATAATGCCTCTGGATCCTACTGTCGAGGAACTTACGGAGGTGAAGACCGCAGTATCGGAGGCGGTAAGCA
>CAJJPZ010000014.1 GCA_905193765.1 uncultured Eubacterium sp. | reverse complement strand
AACACTGTGTGCAGGCGGCGGAATGGGAACAGCAGTAGTCATCGAAGTACTGTAGGACGAAGCTCTATACAGTAGAAGACACGACGGAGGAACAGAATATGGAAATAAAGAAAGTAGCCATGATAGGCGCAGGTCAGATGGGCAACCAGATAGCCATGCAGGCAGCTATAAGCGGATATGATGTAGTCTGCTATTCGAGAAGACAGGAGACAGTGGATCACGCTGTTGACTTTGCGAAGAAATGGTTCGACAAGACAGTATCCAAGGGCAAGATGGAAGCCGACAAAGCTGAAGAGATCCAGAAGAGACTGAAGTTCACAACGAGCCTGCAGGAAGCCGCTACAGATGCGGACATCATCATCGAGGCAGTTGCAGACAGAGAGGATCTGAAGAGAAGAGTCCTGAAGCAGGTGGACAGCTACGCACCGGAGCATGCTATATACGCCAGCAACAGCTCATACATAGTAAGCTCAAGATTCTGCGATGCAGTGAGACATCCTGAGAACATGCTGAACCTGCACTTCTTCAACCCTGCACTGGTGATGAAGGTGGTTGAGGTAGTAAGAGGACCTCACACTTCACAGGAGACAGTTGACGCAGTTTATGGATTTGCAAAGAGCATAAACAAGACTCCGGTACTGGTGGAAAAAGAGATCTATGGATTCGTAGTCAACAGGATCTTCAGTGCGCTGACGAGAGAAGCATGCTATCTGGTGGACGCAGGCGTCGCAACAGTGGAAGACATAGATACAGCAGTCAAGGGCGGACTGGGACACCCTATGGGACCTCTCGAACTGCTGGACATGACAGGTATAGACCTGGAATACACGGTTTACATGGAGAAATTCAGGAACTCGGGCAAGAAGGAAGACCTCCCTGCAGCATGCCTGACTGAAAGATACGCCAGAGGCGACTACGGCAGGAAGAGCGGCAAAGGATTCTACGATTACGAGAAGAAATAGCTTTGTAAAGAAGAAAGAAAAATGGATTACGTAAATTTGGATATAAAGGGTGACATCGCTGTCCTGTCTATAAACAGGCCGGAAGCGATGAACGCCCTCAACAGGCAGGTAGTCGATGAGATCGACGAAGCAATAGAAAAAATTAACATCCTCCATAACATAAGGACCCTGGTCATCTACAGTAAGGGCAATTTCGCTGCAGGTGCGGATATCAAAGCAATGGTGGAGTGCAGCGAGAAGGATGCTAAGAATTTCGCATTCTCGGATACCTTCAACAAAATAGAAAACTTAACTTTCCCCACTGTTGCTTTGATCGAAGGGTACGCACTGGGAGGCGGCCTGGAGCTGGCGCTGGCATGCGACATAAGGCTGGCGTCATTCGACGCCAAGATGGGCTTCCCTGAGATAAATCTCGGGATAATGCCTGGTGCAGGAGGGACCGTCAGGACGCCGCGTCTGGCAGGTGAAGCAGTAGCCAGGGAGCTCATATTCACCGGCAGGATCATAGACGCGATGGAAGCGAAGGATGCAGGTCTGATCAACAGTGTCATAGTTCCCGACGAGCTTGAGAGCAAAGGCATGGCACTGGCGTCAAAGCTGGCGTCAAAGGCACCGTGCGCCATGAGCACAGCCAAGAAGACCATAGCAGCAGGACTTGCAGAGCCGGACAAGCAGAAAGCGATAGAAACAGAAGCAGAAAACTGGGCCTCGCTTTTCAATACGGAGGATCAGCGTGAAGGTATGTGTGCCTTTATAGAGAAGCGCAAACCTGTTTACACCGGCAGACAAAAATAAGAACAAAGAGGAGAAACAGTATAAAAATGAGCATTGATCGATTTTGTAAAATCAGCGAGATACACAGTGAATATAAAAAGAAACTTGTCAGTGCAGATGAAGCAGTCAAAGTCGTAAAGTCAGGAGACAGAGTACATTACGGACTTTTCTGCGGCATCGTCAGAGAGCTAGACAAGGCTCTCGCGAAACGTACTGACGAGCTCAGGGATGTTATCGTCATGGATACCATCTGGAGCTGGCCTGAACCGCCGGCAATACTTCAGGCGGATCCGAAGGCGGAGCATTTCAAATATCTGTCGACACATATGAGCGGAACAGACAGAAGGATGAACAAGCAGGGCTGCTGCTGGTTCGTACCAGTACAGTTCAGGGAAAATCCGAAGTACATGGCCGAGAACGTAGGCCCGATAGATGTGGCTATGTTCCAGGTGGGACCTATGGATGCCTACGGCAACTTCAACTTCGGACCTCAGCTCGCAGAGTACTGGGGGATCCTGAAAGCAGCGAAGAAAGTCATCGTTGAAGTCAATCCGTGTCAGCCGATAGTACATGGGCTTGAAAACACCATAAACATATCTCAGGTAGATATGGTTGTAGAAGGCACACCGGAGCCGCTTCCTCAGATAATAGCAAAGGATGCTTCAGATATCGAGAAACAAATAGCGACCCATATAGTAGATAAAATCAGAAGCGGCTCCACCCTTCAGCTTGGCATAGGCGGCATGCCTAACTATGTCGGCAAGATGATCGCAGAGTCGGATATAAACGACCTGTCAGTACATACAGAGATGTTTGTAGACGCCTATGTAGAGCTTTACAAACAGGGAAAGATCACAGGAAACAAGAACACGAACAAAGGCAAGATGGTATTCACCTTTGCTATGGGATCTCAGGAAGTCTACGATTTCCTGGACGACAACCCGCTGGGATATATAGCTCCGGTGGATTATGTCAACGCAGTGGAAGTCATCGCTGCCAACGACAACGTCGTTTCGATAAACAGCTGCCTTCAGGTAGATCTGTTTGGCCAGGTTAATTCCGAGTCAGCAGGCCTCCAGCATATAGGCGGTACAGGAGGACAACTCGACTTTGTCATGGGAGCATTCCAGTCCCGTGGCGGACAGAGTTTCCTCTGCACACCGTCAGTAAGGAAGAACAAGGACGGCAGTGTAGTTTCACTCATAGCTCCGAGACTTCCTGAGGGCTCCATAGTATCAGCACCGAGATCGGCTACACACTATATCGTTACGGAATACGGTGCAGTCAATCTCAAAGGAAAATCAACATGGGAGAGAGCTGAACTCCTGATATCCATCGCGCATCCTGATTTCAGGAAAGAACTGATAAAGGAAGCTGAGAAGATGGGCATCTGGAGAAACAGCAGCAAGGTTCAGTATTAGGAAAGGGCATAGAAAATGAAAGAACTGTCAAAGACGATGCAGGCCGTACCATGGTCTGCCATAAGAAAGATATTCGACATGTGCATAGGCGTTGATGATCTGGTCAAGTTCACTGTCGGCGAGCCTGACTTTGCAACTCAGCCGAATGTTATAGAGGCTGCACATCAGGCCATGCTCAGAGGCGAGACAAAGTATACGTCCAACAGGGGTGTCATCGAGCTGAGACGCGCCATAAGCGAAGCAGCCAGGAAAAAGAAAAACGTAGATATAGATCCGGAAACTGAGGTCATCGTCACCAACGGAGGTATGCAGGCGCTGTTCATGTCCATGAAAGCGCTGCTGAACCCCGGCGACGAGATCATAATCGGCGCACCGTACTTCACGAACTACCTCAGCCAGGTGCTGATGTGCGATGCAGTTCCAAAGTTCGTGCAGCTTCGTGAAGAAGACGGTTTCATCATGACTGTTGATGCACTCAGGGCGGCGATCACAGACAAGACAAAGGCAGTGCTGCTGAATTCGCCGTCCAATCCTCTTGGAAGTGTCATAGACAGGGAAAGTCTCGAAGGCCTGGCACAGGTCATCAAGGAGAACAATCTGTATGTGATCACTGATGAAGTGTATCAGGACTACATCTATGACGACGATGTCAAGTTCTGCAGCATAGCATCATTAGAGGGCATGAAAGAAAGAAGCATAATCGTTGACAGCTGCTCCAAGGCGTTCGCTATGACCGGATGGAGAGTAGGATATGCGGCAGGACCTGCCCATATCATCGATCTGATGGTCAAGCAGCAGGAGGGTATGGCATCCTGCGTCAATGCACCTGCACAGTATGCTGCACTTGAAGCAATAACCAATACAGAGCAGGCTGTCAGCGATATGATACAGACATTCAGACGCAGAAGAGATCTGTTCGTTGAAGGCATAAACAATATAGACGGTCTGTCATGTGTCAAACCAAAGGGCGCGTTCTACCTGTTCGTGAACATCAAGAAGACAGGGCTCACCTCAGATGAATTCGCAGTGAGACTCCTCAGGGAAGCGAAGGTAGGCGTGATACCGGGCTCCGGCTTCGGCGACGAAGGCGAAGGCTATGTGAGGATCTCATATGTAGTATCCGAGGATGACATACGTGAAGGACTGAAACGGATAGAAGGGTTCGTAAGATCCCTGGGTCTTTAAAAAGGAGAGACAGCAGGATATGAAAATATTTGTTTACAACTACAAGGAGGACGAGAAAGAGTTCTTCGAGGAATACAGCAGGAAATACGGTGTGGAGCTGGGCACATACGAAGGGTATCCGTCCCTTGAGAATGCTGAGATGCTCAGAGGATACGACGGAGCAAGCATTTATGTCACTGACATGAATGCGCAGATGCTCCAGAAATTCCACGATATGGGTATAAAGTACATAACGACCAGAAGTGTGGGTTACGATCACTTCGACCTGGACAAGGCAAAAGAGCTCGGCATAAAGATAAGCACCACACCTTATTCACCTAACAGTGTCGCCAACTATGCGATCATGATGATCCTGATGTCATGCAGGAAAGCAAGACACATAATCGAGAGGAGCCAGATGCAGGACTTCACACTGGCAGGCAAGCGCGGCAAGGACATATCCGCGCAGACTGTGGGAGTCATAGCTACAGGCAAGATCGGTAGGACACTTATAAAACATCTGAGCGGATTCGGATGCAGGATCCTGGCATATGACATCTTCGAATCAGACGAAGTCAAGGAATATGCAGAGTACGTGGATCTGGAAACGCTTTACAGAGAATCGGACATAATCACGATGCACGCTCCATCTACAAAGGAAAACCATCACATGATAAACAATGCTTCTCTTTCACAGATGAAAGACGGAGTGATCATCGTGAATTGTGCCAGAGGTACTCTGATAGATACAGAAGCACTGGTTTCAGGTCTTGAAAGCGGCAAGGTCGGCGCGGCGGCGCTGGATGTGATAGAGAACGAATTCGGTCTATACTACAACAGTTTCGTGTCGCAGCCTATGGCCAACAGGGAGCTGGCGCTTCTGAGAAGCTTCCCTAATGTGATACTGACACCGCATACAGCGTTCTACACTGATGAATCTGCCAGAGAGATGGCAGAGAACGCTATCAAAGGATGCGTACTTTTCGCAGAGGGGAAGGAAAATCCGTTTGAGGTTCGTTAAGTGCATGTTTTGCATGTGAAATATTTAATAATCAAGAAAAGGAGAAAGAAATATGAAAGATTTTACTTTTTACAGCCCTACGTTTTTCGTATTCGGCAAGGACAAGGAAAATGAGACAGGAAAATACGTTAAAAAGTTCGGCGGAAGCAAAGTTCTGATCCACTACGGCGGCGGTTCTGTTGTAAGGTCAGGTCTGCTGGATCGTGTCAAGGCGTCCCTCGATGCTGAGAACATCCCGTACGTAGAGCTGGGCGGAGTAAAGCCTAACCCTAGAAGCGGTCTGGTTTACGAAGGTATCAATCTTTGCAAGAAGGAAGGCGTTGACTTCATCATGGGCCTCGGCGGCGGTTCAGTTCTGGACTCATCCAAGGCTATCGCAGCAGGAGCTGTATATGACGGAGACTTCTGGGATTTCTTCAGCAAAGGTATGAAGATAGAAAAGGCTCTCCCGCTGGGAACTATCGTTACGATCTCAGCAACAGGAAGTGAAGCATCCCCTGACACTATCATCACTAAGGAAGAGGGAATGTACAAGATCGCAGCTGACGGCGATGCAGTAAGACCTGTATTCTCCATCATGAACCCGGCTCTTACTATGACATGCCCTCCTTATCAGAAGGCATGTGGTATCACAGACATGATGACACACGTTATGGAGAGATATTTCTCGAATACAAAGGATGTTGAGATCACAGACAGAGTAGGCGAAGGTATCCTCAAGGCCATCATCACAGAAGGTAAGAGAGTAATGGCTGAGCCTGACAACTACGAAGCACATGCCAATATCATGTGGGCCGGAACTATCGCACACAACGACAGCGTAGGTATCGGACGTGATCAGGACTGGGGTCCTCACCACATCGAACATGAGCTTTCAGGTCTCTATGACTGCGCACACGGAGCAGGTCTGGCAGTAGTATACCCTGCATGGATGAAGTTCGTTATGAACCACGACATAGATAAGTTCTGTCAGTACGCTACAAGAGTATGGGGATGCGAGATGAACTACGAGCACCCTGAGTTGACTGCAATGGAAGGTATCGAAAGATTCCAGGCATTCGTCAAGTCCATAGGCATGCCTACGACTATCGAAGAACTTGGCGGCAAAGAAGAAGATATCCCTGTACTTGTAGAGAAGATGTTCCATGAAAGACCTAATCACGGAAGCTTCGTAAAGCTTACAGAAGAAAGTACAGCAGAGATACTTCGTCTGGCTCTGTAAAAATCTTATATAAAGCTGATTCGGAGATGTGACGCATATCCGGCGTCGCATCTCCTGAATAAAACACCATGGTGTAAGTTTAATGTCATCATGTATTTTTCTATTTCGTGCACAGTTGAAGAATAAATGATAAGTTGTTTGATCATTAAGAAGGAGAAAGTATACAGAAATCATTTTGTATCAGTATTAATCTATGAATAACAATAAAATCGATTGGAAAAATGTAATGAAAATCATGGGAGCTTTCGTTGCATTCCAGATAGGGGCGGGATTTGCTACAGGACAGGAAGTTGTACAGTACTACGGTTCCTTCGGAGGCTGGTACTGGCTGATACTCCCGATACTGGTATTTATCGTTACTGCACTTTATTCGATAACTTCTTTCAAAGCAGGCATGAATGAACAGTTTGCTGACCCTAATATGGTCTATGACTACTACTGCGGGGACAAATTCGGCAAGATCGTCAATATCGTTACGAATGTAACTATTGCAGGTGCGACACTTGTAATGTTCTCAGGAGCAGGCTCCACCATAAGCCAGTACTTTGGCGTATCACAGTGGGTCGGAGCAGTGCTCATGGGCGTTATCGCTGCTGTAATAGTATGCCTCGGTCTTGAAGGCGTAACCGATGCTCTTGGCGGAATGGGCGTTGTCATAATAGCAACACTTCTGTTTGTAGGTATATATTCGATATGCACTGCAGATGCAGGAATAATGGAAAGTTCAAAGAACATGCTGAAGTATGTTGACGAAGGTATCTTCTTTCAGATGCAGTCATTCGGTCTGCACAATCCGTTCCTGAGCGCACTGTCACTTCTCGGTCTGGCGTACGCACTGATCATCACATTCAATGTAACTTTAGGTCAGCGCTGCCAGAACACGAAAACATGCTACGTTGCAGCTATAGTATCAAGTTTCTTCTACTTCTGCGGTATCATGTTCACACTGATACCTATCCTGCTCAATCTTGACGATGTAGTAAAGAACGGCGCAGAAGTTCCTATGCTGGGCGTTGTTAAGAGCATACTTCCGTTCTTCGCACTCCCATATGCAGCGATCATCGTTACAGGTATCTTATCAAGTGTTACAGGATATCTCTGGGTAGTAGGCAGAAGAGTAGGCGAAGACAAGTCTGCAAGACAGCGTATCGTTGTTATCATAATTGCAGCTATCGGTTCTACTGTAGCATCATTCATCCCACTCGGAAAACTGATGAACATCCTCTATCCTATCGTTGGATATGCAGGAACCCTTCTTCTTATCCTGGCAGTCATAAAAGAAGTAAGACTGTATATGAATAAGAAAAAAGTTCAGTAAATAAAACGTTTCAGAGTAAATAGATCCTTACGATCATCGGGCTCCCTTATTATTTGCAGGCTTGGGGGCCCGATGGTCGATAAGATTGAATCATGCAGGATGAAAAGGAGAAAAGTACGAATGAATTTTGAAGAGTTTAAAAAGGATGTTCAGGAAATACTTTCAAATGTCGACCTTCCGGATGGAAGAAAAGTCGTCCGTGAAGGTCTCGAAATAGGAAATAATATCACGATAGGTAAAACACTGTTTTTTGAAAAATTCGGTGTTTCCTCGGAATATGAATATAAACAGAAGATGAAGGAAGAAGGCAGGATCATGTATCATGCGCACATAGGGCTCGATACATGGGAAGAAACTGCTGAAGGCCTTCAGGAAATCTACGACACTATGGAAGCCGAAGGCTACAGACTGGACAGATTCGGTCTCTGTCTTGAGAGAGGCATGAGTCTGCCGGAAGAAATGCGTAATTCGGTACCGAGGGAAACCGGTCCCCGTATGGAAAGTGAAGAGGACTGGGCGGCATTGGGAAGGGTAGTGCCTATCCAGCCGCACATGGGAGACTTCATGATCGGATTCCCTGCGTCTGTGGAAAATACAGTACATGCACTCAAAGCAGGATGCACTACTATAGGTAATCTGTCCCAGTACTTCGCACATGAGGCGCCGTTCTGGAATGATGATGTGGCAACAACAGTTGCGACAGTCAAGGCTATGGCAGTAATGGCTGCCAAGAAAGATGAGGGAACGATAATCCACTCTTATCTCGACGATGGACTGGCTGCATTATTCAACGATTATTCAAGCATCGCCGGATGGGCGATCATGGAGAGATATATCGTTGAGGAACTGATTGGCGCAAGACTGGGACACTGCTTTGGAGGAGTAACATCGACTCCTAAGGTAAGAGCAGCATGGGTATTCGCACTGAACGACATATTCGACGGTAACTGCTGCGGATCCATGTATTACGGAGATACCATAGCCTGCGGCGAAGACCTTACTGACAACCGTACTCTGGTTGCACAGTATCTTATATGGGATATCATGGCACAGCTCAAGTGCCCTACAGGGCATGCTATCATGCCGCCTCCATTCACAGAAGGTGTACGTATCCCGAGTATCGAAGAAATCATAGAAGTACAGAGATTTGCCAGGGGTATAGAGAAAGCCGCAAGGAACCTTCTCCCGTATGTGGACTTCACAGAATGCTATCAGATCAAGGACAAGATCGTGACCGGCGGAAGAAGATTCGCCAAGATCGTTATGGAAGCTCTGGCAGAAGCCGGAGTCGATACAGAGGATCCTGTACAGATGCTGTATGTGCTCAAGAAGCTCAGCGCAAGGAAGATCGAAGATACTTTCTGTGTGGGACCGGAAGATCCGTCTATGCCGAACGGGCATAAACCTGTGTATGAAACGGATTCATTCCAGAACACATGCAATGTTACAGACAAATTCAAGAAAGAGCTTGAAGAAAGAGGTCTGTCACCTGTAACAGGCGATCCTGTGATAGTCCTTGCTTCGGCGGACGTACATGAATATGCGCTGTTCGTAATGAAGTCGATCTTTGAAACTTACGGCATAAATGTCGTATATCTCGGTGCTGAACAGAACCCTGACGAGATAGCTATGGCAGCTGTACATAACAAGGCCGATGCTGTCGTAGTCAGCACACATAACGGCGGAGCGCTTGAATTTGCAAAGCATCTGTTCAACGAGATGGAGGAGAGAGGCTGCAACGCCAAAGTCTTCATGGGCGGCAGACTTAACCAGGGCAAGGAAGGCGAGACGCTTCCTGTAGACGTTACAGGAGATCTTACCGATATGGGAATCGGAGCCAATATGGACTTCTACGATATGGTAGAAGCTATATCAAAATAAATATGTAAAGGATACCGGCGGACAGAGCCGGAGAATAGTGTGGCAGTGGTATTGAACCTTGGGCAGACGAGGATTGATATATTATTGCTTGCACGGAGAGAAGACTGGGATCAGTCTTCTCTCTGTTTGTATAACAGGAAGAAGGAACGGCCAGAATAATGATAAAAAACTGGAGGGATAGAACTTTGGGTAACTGGAACGAGGTTTATGAGAGCATCATCCTGAACTCACCTAACGGCATCATCATAATCGATCATGATTTCAGGATAGTGCAGTGCAACGAGACAATAGAGAACATGCTGGGATTTTGCAGCGAAGACGTGACGGGCAGAGAGATATCGTGTATCCTTCCGGGCATAGACAACAGATCCGACATAATGGAGAGAGATGAGTTCCATTACAGCACCGAGGACAGGATACTCTACATCAAGAAGCTCCTGCTTCAGGACCAGCCTGAGAAACATCCCGTCATCATCCTGCTGATACAGGATATGGACGAGATATCGGCTATATCAGGCCGGTTCGGCAGCCGGGCAGATCTGTCGAGGCAGCTGAGGATAGTGTTCGAGAAATCCTTCGACGGCATCCTGGTGACTGACGGCAAGGGCAATGTCCTGCTGGTGAACAGATCCTACGAGAGGATAACCGGAATAAAAAAATCTGAAATGATCGGCAGGAATATGATAGAATTACTTAACGCTGACTGGATGAAAGATTCAGTAGTGTTCCCGGTCATTGAGAGAAAGTCGCCGGTTTCCATGACGCATATGGCGAAAAGCGGAAAGAACATAATCGTTACAGGCGTGCCTGTATGCGGCGGCGACAAAGTGGAAATGGTCATCGTCAATGCCCGGGATGTTTCGGAAATATACGAGCTCAAAGAAGAACTCATGAAATCAAAGGAAATGGAGAAGCTGTACTTCAATCAGCTTAAGAACAACAGGAAGGACGACGTCAGCGGCGGGCTGGTGGTGGTCAGTCCTGTGATGAAGGAGATATACTCCCTGGCGAAGAAGGTCAGTTCGTTCAACACCAACGTACTGATCCTGGGCGAGTCGGGGGTAGGTAAGGAGGAAGTCGCAAAATATATCCATGAGAACAGCCGACGCAGGGACAAGCCTTTTGTTGTGATAAACTGTGCCGCGATACCGGAATCGCTGCTGGAATCGGAGCTGTTCGGCTACGAGAAAGGCGCTTTCACAGGAGCGGAGAGGGACAAAGAAGGTCTCTTCGAAACGGCGGACAGCGGGACGCTTTTTCTTGACGAGATCGGCGACATGCCGCTGTTCCTGCAGGTCAAGCTGCTGAGATTCCTGGAGACCAGGGCCATAACCAGGATCGGCGGTACCACGCCGGTGACTGTTGATGTGCGGGTGCTGGCCGCCACCAACAAGGACCTCCGGGCCATGATGGCGGACGGTCTCTTCAGGGAGGATCTGTATTACAGGCTCAATGTGATAGAACTCAGAATACCGCCGCTGAGGCAGAGAGTGGAGGATATCGGCCCGCTTTGCCTTTACTTCATCAATGACCTGAACAAGCGGTACGGTCAGAACAAGAAGATAACCTACGATGTGATAAAGCAGCTGGAACAGAAGCCGTGGATCGGCAATGTCAGGGAGCTCAAGAACACTATGGAGAGGATGATAGTGATGAGCAACAACGAATATCTCCAGATAGGAGACATGACTTCCGGCATACCGGGCGGCTATGAGCAGGAAGATCTGAGGACACGGATAAAGGTGGACGGCATAATACCCATAAATGATGCTGTCAACGAAGTGGAGCGGCAGATACTGCAGTCGGCCCTGAGCAAATACAAGTCGACGCGCAGGATCGCGGAAGCTCTGCATACCAGCCAGTCCACGGTGGTATACAAGCTGCGCAAGCATAACCTCAATGAGAATGCGACGGACGGAAACGATAAAGATAAAGATAAAGCTGAAACAGAAGTAACGAACAGGAACGATATAAGATGATCAGAGAATATATTGAAATAAAACACGCAAGAGAAAACAACCTTAAAGATATCTCACTTAAGATACCCAAGCACAGGATAACGGTATTTACAGGTGTTTCGGGTTCAGGCAAATCATCCCTTGTCATGGACACCATCGCGGCGCAGTCGAGACGCGAGCTCAACGACACCTTCTCGGGATTCGTGCAGCATTATCTGCCAAAGTACGGCAGACCTGACGTGGGCAGAATAGAGAACCTGCCGGTGGCGATCGTGATCGATCAGAAGAAACCGTCGCCCAACCAGAGATCGACAGTGGGTACATATACAGATACATACACGCTGCTGAGGCTGCTGTTCTCCAGAGTCGGAGAACTATTCGTGGGCTATTCGGATAAATTTTCCTTCAACCACCCCCAGGGCAGCTGCCCGCGATGCGACGGCATAGGCGAGGTGACGGAGCTGGATATCCACAAGCTGGTGGACTTCGACAAGTCCCTGAACGAATCCGGAGTGATAAATTACGTGGCCTTCGAGCCGGGGCAGTGGCGCTGGCTCAGGTATGCATACAGCGGACTTTTCGATCTAGACAAGAAGATAAAGGACTATTCGCCGGAGGAGCTGGAGCTGTTCCTTTACTCGCCTCAGATCAAGCTGCAAAATCCGGGCAAGGGCTGGCCGAAGACGGCTAAATACGAAGGGCTGGTCCACCGTATGTACAGGAGCGTGCTGAACTCCGAGGAGGGGAAACGGCACCGCGATATACTGGATCCCATGACCCGCAGAGGGATCTGTCCGGAATGCGGCGGCGCGCGTCTGAACAAAGAGGTGCTGTCCTGCAGGATCAACGGTCTGAATATAGCGGAGGCCGCGTCGCTGCCGCTGGGCGAGCTGCTGGACTGGCTGAACATCATAGATTCTCCGGTAGCCAGGGATATACAGAGCACCCTGGGCACGCGGATAAGAGCGCTGATGAACATCGGTCTGGATTACCTGACGCTGGACAGGGGGCTGGGGACTCTGTCAGGGGGAGAGGCCCAGAGATGCAAAATCGCAAAGTATATGAATTCATCGCTGTCGGATGTCCTTTACATACTGGACGAGCCGAGCGTCGGTCTGCATGACCACGATATACACAGGCTGACGGAGGCGGTGCAGGCCCTTGCGGCGAAAGGCAACACAGTGATGATCGTGGAGCACAACAGGGCGATCATTGAGCTGGCTGAGCACATCGTGGATATGGGGCCGGGAGCCGGAGCGTCCGGCGGGAGGGTCCTGTACGAAGGCACATACGAGGGTCTGCTGCAAAGCGGCACCGCGACAGGCAATATGCTGCGGGCAGGCCGGGGCACTGCGCTGAAGAAGGATGTGTGCACACCGCAGCGCATGTACAGCCTGAGGGAAGTGAATATCCACAACCTGAGAAACGTATCCGTGGATCTGCCGTTAGGTGTGATGACTGTCATCGCCGGGGTGGCGGGATCAGGCAAAAGCTCCCTGATGGAGGCGTTCCGTCAGTCCCTGGAGGATCATCCGGCGGACACGGGAGACGTGCCTGTGATATACATAAGTCAGAAAAACATAGGCGCGAGCATACGGTCCACGCCTGCGACCTATGTGGGCGCAGCGGACGAGATACGCAAAGTCTTCGCGAAACGCAGCGGCTGCAGAGCTTCACTTTTCTCCTTCAACGGTGAGGGCAAGTGCCCCGTGTGTCAGGGCAGAGGCGTGGTCATCTCCAAGATGGCTTTCATGGACTCCATCGAGACCGAGTGTGAAGCCTGCGGAGGAATGAGATATGCGAAGCATGTGCTGGATCACAAGGTCGATGGTTACGACATCGCGCAGGTCATGGACTTTACCGTGGATCATGCGCTGGAATGGTTCGCCGGGACGCCGGTGGAGACTCTCCTCGCTCCTCTTGCAAAGGTGGGAGTGGGGTACCTGCATCTGAACCAGTCCCTGTCCACGCTGTCGGGAGGCGAGCTGCAGCGGCTGAAACTGGCGTCCCACCTGGGCAGTGAAAACGGCATATTCATGATCGACGAGCCCACAGACGGCCTCCACATCAGTGATGTGAAGAAAATCATAGACCTCTTCGACGAACTGACGGAAGCAGGCAACTCGGTGTTCCTGATAGAGCACAACCTGGACGTCATAGCCGCCGCCGACCACATAATAGAGCTGGGACCGGGAGCAGGCAAATCCGGTGGCAGAATCATATTCGAAGGCACCCCGGAAGAAATGGCCGCCAGCGAAGAGTCAGTGACAGGGAAGTATCTGCGAGGATGAAGAATAACAAAGTATCGAAACCCTGCATGCGGCAGATGGTTTCGATACTTTTTGCTTTTACATGATATTCACGCTGCCCTGGGGTCAGTCCTGCAGGGCAGTCTGTCTTTTGCCGGGGTCATCCCGGTGCGTCTGCGGATCACCGGGGGCTGTATCAGAGTGTGCCTCTTACTGTGAGTATTCCGGTTCCAGGTGTGATGCTCCATATCCCGGTTTCGGCATCCTGGGCGTAGGTCGCGGCGGGTATCGTGATCTGGCCCGGTACCGTCGTGAAAAGGCCGGTACCGGCGTTGTAGGTGTATTCTGTGCCTTCTGTCCATGCTGTGCCGTTGAAAGCGACGGAGAGGTTGGAAAGCACAGGGTCGAAGGTGTCTGTCACGGATACATTGTCTGCTGCGGCTGTCGCTGTGTTGCCGTAGTTCTGTATCGTGAAGGTGTATGTCACAGTGCCGTTCTCTGTGACTACCGCAGGCTCGATGCTCTTGTTTATCGTAAGGTCAGGCTCTGCTTTTGCAGTCACTGTGGCCGTGGCAGTCACCGGGCTACCGGCGCCGTCTCCTGAGATGGTCGCGGTGTTTGTGATGGTACCTGCTGCAGACAGCGGAGCGAAGCGTGTCGTGACAGCTTCGTATATGATGGTCATATTGCTGTTTGCAGGCAGTGACAGGCCCGAGAACACCAGCGGCTGAAGCGACGTCACAGTCGGTGGGGCTGTCTGCAGAACACCGTTTATATAGACGCGCACGGAGCCTTCCGCGTACTCGAGAGGGTAAAGGGTCCCTCCGTTGAATTCATAGGCACCGAGATTGTCGCTGACAGTCAGACCTGTAAAAGCGGTGGTGCCGGAATTAACGATGCTTATCACATAGGTCACATCATCATTCCTGCTGTATCTGTCCCTGACGGCTGTCTTAGAAGCAGAGAGCACTTCCAGTATCTCTCCAACCGCCACGTTGGAATTCAGCACTGTATTTTTGTATGACAACTGCGCCTGGTTAGTATATTGCGCCATAATAAAATCTCCTTATCATCAGAAAAATGTCATCCTGCCCCGCATATCACATATCGCATTGTCGCGGGACAGGAGCCCGGGCAGGATCCACCATGCACAGCAGATATCTGCCGGACTCACTTTATACTATGCAGGATCAGGTTCAAAGGTCACCCGGCCACGAGCCAGTATATACAGTTGCCGGCATAACGCAGAAGCAGGCAGCTCCGACATTACCGGAACTGCCTGCTTTAAAAAAATGACTCTGTATCCACTTTGCAGCGAGGGGTGCTGTAACACTGGGCGGTGTAGCGCAGACCGGTTCTACAGCTCCTTGATCTCGGTGCTGAGGGTGATGCCCAGCTCCTTTGCATATTCGAAGTATGTATCCACCTGATCCATGGTCAGCATATCCGACGATATGAGACCGGTCTGGTCGTACTTGTCGTTGATGAAAAGTTTTGAGAACAGGTATCCGCCCTGGCCGGTGAGGTACATCTCGGCGGTGATGCCTGCCAGCTTGTAGGATTCCACAAGACCCGGCGCGTTGACATGGGTCTCCACCATGATGTCTTTGTCGTCCTTGCGGCCGTAAGCTTCGATGACCATGCAGCCCGAATCGGAGACAAGACCCTCGTCGATGATCTCCTTTATCTCCTCACGGTATTTAGGAGCAGGCGGGATGTGTTTCAGCACCACGTCGAATGGCGCGATCTCCACACCGTTTATAATTTCCTTTTCGTGGGACAGCAGACCTGCGCGGTAGAGTGGTTTTGCAAAGTCAACGCCTGCGCCGGCATACTTGAAGTACGCATTCTTTGCACCCTTGAAAAATTTCTCCGCATTGAAACTGTAATGTATAGGCTCGTCGTGGCAGTGTTCCACGAAAACCAGCTCGTGATCGGCTTCCTCGTACTGTCTCCACACAGGATGCTCGAAGGCTTCAAGCCTGATCAGCCTGCCGTTCTCGAAGGCGTATCCCTTCTCCGACATGTCGTGGAGTGCAGTCACAGGTGACCACCAGAAAGGCAGGAACCTTTTGGCTTCTACGCCTTCCCATACGATGTTGTATATCGTGTCGCAGGTGTCCAGGTATCTCATGGCGTCACGGGTCGCAGCGCAGATAAGGCCCGGCGCAGATCCGGTGCCCACGATGGCGAGTCTGCCGATCTCTTTGAATCTTGGGCCGTAGACATCGTACTGTATCCGGATGCTTTCCACCCAGTCCTCGTCCAGGGAAGTAGTTGCAGCGTAGTCCTGATAGTTGGCCTTTACCTCCAGTGCAGCATCCAGTACGTTTTTAGTACACTCCAGCGGCAGGCCGTTGAGGATCAGATCCACGCCCCGGGCCGTCTCGACTATGCTGTCCTTGCTGTGAGCGTCAACGGTGGCGCCGGTGGCCTTTGTCAGTTCGCTGACGAGACTATCCACAGCGGTCCTGTCGATATCTGCGCAGACGATCTCCGAAACGTTAGGCTCCCTGTCCAGTTTGCGAGCAGCAGCTGATCCCTGCGCGCCTACCCCTAATACCAGTACTTTCTTTTTGTTCATGATTCCAACCTCTTTCTTCTGATTACAGATAAATCATATCGTGAAAAATATAACCCGGGAAATGTCCGTCAGGCAGCAGACTGCTTTCCGGTCATGTCCACAGTTATATGATATTCAGCAAAAACGTCGTTATAATCAAAACGAAGCATCTTTGATGGATGCTCCGTTTTATTGTAATTTTCAGTTATTTTTCTCGCGAGCCTGCAGCTCTCTGACGCCGTCTGTGACGATCTTTTCGACCCTGTCCAACAGGTGCTTCTCTTCCTCGCGGCTCATGCCCTTTGTTTCGATGGGCTCATGGATCATAAGGGATATCTTCGCACCACGAATACGACCCTCTTCCTCAAACATCCTGTAGCTGCCGTTTAAGGAAATGGGGATTATCGGTACCCCGGGCTTCGTGGCCAGCTTAGTGGAACCTTTCATGAACGGCCCAGGATCAGGACCTCTGCTCCTGGTACCCTCAGGGAAGATAACAAGGGAAAATCCATCGTTTATATATTCGATGCCTTTTTTTATAGCGTTCAGGGATGCCCGCGGGTCATCTCTTTCGATGAACACGCTTCGGATCCTGGCGATCCATTTGCCGAAAAACGGCAGCTTGCCAAGCTCCTCCTTGGCGACGAAGCCGAACTGGAATTTTTTGAGTGCGGCAAAGTATGTCGGTATATCGGCATATCCCTGATGGTTGCCGATGAAAACCACCGGACCGTGATCCGGGAGATTCTCCTCGCCATACACAGTGAGCTCGCTTCCGAACATCTTGAACACCATATCTCCCCACACCGACGTGGACTTGAGTATATATTCCCGTTCCCGTTCAAAATCACCGGCAGCTCTGGCGTCCTCTATGACCTTTTTATTCACGTTCATATATCTCAGGGAGTTCAACAGTTTGGCGAATCCCGGTATATTGGCAAATATTTTCATACAAAGTCCTCCGTTAAAAAGAGTTGATACAGATATTATACACTATAATGGTCTAAAAAAGTAGTGATTATTGCACAGATCTGCTGTATAATACAGTGAAAAAGGGAAGTGGAGGACATGATATCATGACAGAAGATAAAACGCAGAAAAAGATATGCAGTCCGCTGATGGCAGCATGCATGGTAGCAGCAGCAGCGGGGTTCACAGTGATGCTCTGCATTGTGTTGTCCGGCAGAGGATCGGGCTTCGATGATGCCGTAAGGCACGCATTTTACAGCATCAGAGCCGGGTGGCTGACGCCGCTGGTGAAAGCGCTGACGTATATGGGCAGCTACCAGTTCATCATAGGGCTGTGCATACTGCTGCTGGTGATCAGGCCGACGCGGATCAGATTCGGCGTACCGGTCTCGGCAGGCGCACTGTCAGTGACTATCGTCAACAAACTCATCAAGCATGCTGTGGCCAGACCGCGCCCCGGTGATATCATCCATCTGGTCACAGAAGGGGGCATGTCATTCCCCAGCGGTCACTCCATAACCAGCATGTTCGTCTACGGCATACTGATCTGCCAGGTCCGCAGGTATGTAAAGGACAGAAGAAAGGCCAATGCGCTGACTGTACTGCTGGCAGTGCCGATGCTGCTTATAGGACCGAGCCGCATATATCTTGGCGTGCACTATCCCACGGATGTGCTGGCAGGATGGTTCCTGGGGATCATAGCTCTGAACATATGCGTGATGGTCATGAGAACCATAGCAGTCCGGAGCCGCAGGAGCAGGATGGAGATCTGACCGGCTGCAGCAGCCGGAGCTGACAGTGCTGATGAAAAAATGCAACTCATGAAAAATAAAAATGTAAAAATACAAAAAAGGGAAAAGCGACGTGGACAAAACCTCGTCGCTTTTGTAATATGGGGAGTTATGTATTCTATTACGTAAGAATTTACGTAATATACTGAGTTATAAAATGTGAGGATCATCTGCCGCCCTCACAGCAGCTCTGTACAGATCGTCACGGCAGTTTCTGCTCAGCTCCTCAAAGCTGCCATACTCCGATGAAGCAGCCTGATAAACTGCTGAGATGCCAAGTCTGCCGATATCGACACCGACATCTCTGACAGAACCGGCAATGGTTATGACCGGAACCTTAAACTTCGCAGCCCTTCTGGAAATGCCTATCACTACCTTGCCGTTCAGACTCTGTATGTCGAACTGTCCTTCTCCTGTGAATACAGCGTTGTATTCAGGAAGGATAGTTTCAAAATCAAGCACGTCCAGTATCACATCAATACCGGATTTCAGTGTCGCATGTAGAAACACCAAGGTTCCGGCACCCATACCGCCGGCGGCTCCGCCGCATTTGATTGTACTTATATCTATATTTAAAGATGTTTTCACCGTTTCTGCGAAGCAGCGCAGGTTATAGTCGAGCTCCCTGACCATCTCAGCGTCAGCACCTTTCTGAGGTGCGAACACATACGCGGCTCCGTTCCTGCCGTACAGCATATTCTTGACATCGCACATGGCTGTGATACTGATACCGTCCAGCAGCCTGTCCGATACGGCAGTATCTATATGTTTTATCCTGCAGAGAGTGTTTCCTGTAGGAACGAACAGTTCATCGTCTTTATCATAAAATCTTGTTCCGAGGGCCGCTGCCATTCCAGCGCCGCCATCGTTGGTACAGCTTCCGCCAAGACCAAGGATGATCTCCCTGCATCCTGCGGTGACTGCAGCCTTTATCAGTTCGCCGACTCCGTAAGTAGTCGCAGTCGCAGGATCTTTTCTCCTGCCTGCCATAACATACCCGGCAGCCGCTGCCATCTCGATAACAGCTGTATCGCCACATCTTCCGTAATAGCCGTCAGTCTTTTCTCCGAAAGGTCCTGTCACTTTTACGAAAACCTTCTGGCCTTCAGTGAATGTATGAAGATAACTGTCAACAGTACCTTCGCCTCCGTCGGCCAGCGGGACCTTCGTGATATGAGCATCCGGGAACCTGTCCTGCAGTCCCTGCTCTATTATATCACAAACCTCTACGGCATTCATAGTCCCTTTAAAAGAATCAGGCATAACCAGGAATTTTTTCATATCATTGCTCCCTTGAATCTCGCAAAAGAATCTTAATTCCGACTTGCATACCTTTTTCTCTTTTATTATAATAGTATACAATGTATAATGAAATAGGTCAAGGCATGAATATTAATAAAATAAATTAGTATTCATAACAAAAACAATGTGATATCATGTAAAAAGTTACATTTTGCATAACAAATACCAGCGAGGAGCGGCCGGACAGGCTGCTTCATGGAAAGGCAGGCGGCAGTTCAATGAAAGTAAGCAGGAAACAGGCACGGGATCTCATCGCGGAGATAAGTGCGGTAGTAGATATCGATATAAATATAATGGACGATACGGGGACGATCGTAGCCAGCACGGACGATGAACGTATAGACCAGTTCCACGAGGGTGCCCAGATGCTCATAAGAGATCGCCGCAGCGAGCTGATCGTCCACTACGACAACGAGTTCAGAGGCTGCCGCAAGGGTATAAACCTGCCGCTGATATACAAGGACAAGATAATCGGGGTCATCGGGCTGACAGGCGAGATAGAGGAGACGATCCACTACGCGCGCCTGATCCAGAAGATGACGGAGCTGCTGATGAGGGATCTGGTGCGGATCAGGAAAGAGGGCCGCAAGGATCAGGAGAAGATGCTGTTCATAAACAGCTGGATCAGCGGGGAGATCGAATCCCGGTATGAGATCGAGGAATTCCTGGAAAATAACGGCGTCGATCCCCAGAAGCCTATGCTTTTCGCGCTGATGGAGATGTACAGGCCGGATGACAGGGACCGCAGCGCCCGCAGGATGTTCGAGAACCGCATATCACCGCCGGGGACCATCATCTGCAACCGCGAAGGTTCCGGTATCATGGTGGGCAACTTCACATCCCCGGAGAAGTGCATGGAATGCATCATGACATTTTTCAGCGACCAGTATCCCATGGAAAATTACATATGCGGCATAGGCGATCTCAGCCATGACTGTGATGATGCAGTGCATTCATATCACCAGGCCCTGAAGGTGCTGCAGGTGAACCGTGACACGAAGCCCGGCGTATATATGTACAACAACTCGATCCTTGAGATAATACTGTCGGAGATACCGAAGACTTATAAGGATCAGCTCTTCAGCAAGGTGTTCGGTAAGTGTCGTCAGGACGATATCCCTGATATAATGGAATTCATCAAGGTATACAACAAAAATAACGGTTCCATAAACGGCATAGCATCGGAGATGTTCATACACAAGAACACAGTGCAGTACAAGATCAACAAGCTGCACACACAGACAGGACTTGACCTGCGCGTCACTCACGACAACATGATCCTGTACCTGCTGGAGCTGTGGTACGGAGAAAATAAATATGCCGGAACAGACAGCTCGAAATAAAAAGATACCATAAATCAGAGACCTGCCGCGGCCGATGAACGACCGGACAGGTCTTTTTGTTATTCGGGATCAGAGCTGCTGCCGGAGCGTGGAGCGGCATCTGCGAATACTCTGAAATTGTCAGTGTCAGGTTAATCGAAAATGAGATACAAAAATATTAAATTATGGAAAAATAAGGTTGATAAATAACTCCCATAATTATACAATTAGTTAAGGAGAACAACGTTGTTCGATCATAAGCCGGATCAATATATGATATGGAGGAGAAAATGAACCGACCTAAACACCAATACAAGGATAATACTTTTTGTACGCTTTTTAACGATAAAGAAAGGATCATCGAGTTGTATAACGCCCTTTCGGACAGCAATTATGACAAGGACACACCAGTTGAGATTGTGACGCTGGACGATACTTTCTTCGGGGACAGGGAAAATGATCTGTCGTTCATTATCGACCACCGTTGGATAATCCTGACGGAGCAGCAGAGTACGCTGTGTCCTAATATACCGCTGCGCATGCTGGTGTATATAGCCAGGCAGTATGAGAAACTTGTGTTTTCAAGAGAGATCTACAGTAAGAGACTGGTGAAGATACCGACGCCGGAGCTGTATGTCTTTTACAATGGCACCGAGGATGCTCCGCTGATGAAGGACATGAAATTATCTGATGCATTCATGGCAGAATGTGATACAATGGCATTAGAGGTAGTAGTCAGATTCATCAACGTGAACTACGAAAAGGGCGCAGAACTGCTGGCAAAATGCAAAACCATGCAGGGCTACAGCATGCTGATACACATGGTGCGCGTGAAGTACGGGGAATGCGGTGATCTGGGAACTGCCATCGAAGAAAGTATAAGGGAGTGCGAATCCAGAGGGATACTGAAGGACTTCCTGAAAGAACAGGGTGGTGATGTTATGAGTTTTTTATTCGATAAGATGTCCCGTGAAGAATGTGAAGCAGTCAGGGAGGCCGATGGATATGAGAAGGGCAAAGCCGAGGGTGAAAAGCTCGGTGAGACTCGTGGAATACAGGCAGTCGCTGTAAACATGCTTGAAATGGATATAGATATCCCGACGATTGCCAGAGCCACTGGCCTGAGCGAGGATGAAGTGCGTGATATTAAGAACCTTAAATGAGTGAAAAGTAAGTCACATTTAAACTATAGAAACTGCCTGATGTCCCGAGACCAGGCAGTTTCTGTTATCATCATTCGGGATCAGAGCTGCTGCCGGAGTGCTGAGCGGTGTCTGCATCCGGGGACTCCGGCTGTTCAGACTCAGGCACATGATTTATGATCTTCATGATGCCCTCTGTGACTTCCAGATATGTCGCAACGAGTTCATTGAGCCGCTGTACACCGGCAGGCTCGATATGATAGTATATACGCTTCTGACGCTTCTTGACCTTTTTCTCATATTCGGATATATAGCCGTTATCCAGCATTTTGTATAAAGTCGGGTACATCGCACCCATGGAGATGTCCATGACGCCTCCGGATATGCTGGCGGCCTGCCTGCTGAGTTCGTAACCGTAAAGGTCGCCGACACTGAGCAGTTTCAGGATGATCATTTCAGTCGATCCTTTTTTGAAATGTACTTTGCTGTCCATATAAAAAGTTCCTTTCAGGTTTTATTGTATATGAACTCCCCTCAGATTGGCAAATGATTTTTATAACATAGGAAATATCGTTTTCGATATCTCCGGAGTTTCAAAGAAAGCACATTAAATGCGTTGCAGCATAGCAGCAACATGCGTGCAAAGAAATCGAAGATTTCGTCTTGCACACTTTTTCTATGAAAGTTTGCCGGTTTTACTGCATGATAACGTGACTGTGCGTGTCAAACTTGTGCTTTGTTCTTTCGCAGTCGCCTTACCGATTGCTTTATTACCACTTTTACTTGATGACTTGTCGATTATCTTCCAGCTGCTGCTGTTTGATGCAGCTGTCGCACTTGCGCTTGTACATTTTGATGTAGAGCCGTTATATGTGAACTTTCCGGTAACTTTCACGTACCACAGCACATCTCCGGACTTGTTTTTATATGATGTTTTTTTTATCCGGTTCTTGTTTTCGCTGTCGACATGATACCTGAATCACCATTTTCATTGTCGTTCACAGTTATGACTGTTTCATAGTAGCTGCCGTCTTCAAGGTATTACACCGTCACACTTTCTACAGTTTCACTGGTAATTTCATCGGCCATAACAGGTACTGTAAGTGCAAAAATCATGATCAAGGTAGTGAGTGCGACCATGATGGATTTTATACTTTTCATTTTATTCTCTCCTAATCTTCATAATATATTGTGGTTACTTCTCTATGTATGTATGAATCCTTAGCTTCCACATAATCTCTGTAAGCAAAATAGCTGATGATACCTGCAGTTACTGCTGCAATTACCAGCAGGACAGCTATGCTCCGCTTTACGAATCTTGCGACACGGATCTTTCGTATCAGATAATCAGTGTCCACAGACTCTACGTATTCATACACATTCCTCGATGGAGTACCGAACTTTTCATTCAGTGAATCTTCCGTTACATCAGGATGATCCTGCACATATTCCTCGATATCACCGGATATTTTCCTGAAAAAATCTTTCTCCTGTGGGCCGAATACCGGCAGTAAAGTACGTATTTTTTTCAGATAGCTTTTCTGTGCGTCGATTTTCATTAAGTTCATTACCTCCTCAGTCATTGGAATAAGTGTAGTATACGCTACAAAGTATCAATATGTAAAGTGTTTTATACAATAATATTCTATTAAAGAATGTCAAGAACTATATAAGAAACAAATATAATTGTTGACATTCATAAAATTCCGGAGTATTATTTCAGTAAACAGGGAGCTTCCACAAATTTGATGTGAATTGCCTGGGGGGTGATATGGTCTTATATGAGGTTAATGATAGTGATATAGTATTGTAAAAAATGGATCAAAAAATCTAAAAAGGATATTGGTGAAAGGATATTATGATTAAAATGAAAAAAACAATAGCATTAATAATCATTGCTTTGATGGTCACTTTATGTGCATGTGGCAATGGTGGCGGTGATAGTACCGATCCTGGACAGACTGATGTGCAGCTGAAGGATATACGGGAAACTGTGGACGTCAGCAGTATCGGAGCGACTTCACCAAAGACGATATATGATACAGAGGATGAACTGGTATTTTATATTCCACAGGGTATATTTTTCTATGATAAGAGTAAAAAGGAGCTGACACGAGGATTTACGTTAATTGATGAGGGAAAGACTTTAGACATCGATTCACAGGGGGAGGAGTCTCTGTGGGCAGACTGCAGCAGCGATATGACGAAGATATATATTTTCCCGGAAAGCGTATCGGGCAGCAGCTCCGAGAATTACTATTACATATATAACGTGGAAGATGGCAGTATAACAAAAAAAGAAGAAGCTTTCGCCGGAGCTGAAAAGTTCGATCGAGAAAAACAGGAGAATGGATGGAAATTCGAAAAAAATGGAAAGATGCTGGCTCTTGAAGAACTACAGTACAAATCACAGGTTTCAGGTAAAACGTTCATGCCATTTGCAGACATGGAGCGGTGATACGGGAATTGCCATTGAAGAAAGTATAAGAGCGCGCGAATCCAGGGGGATACTCGAAGGTCTTTATGAAAGAACATGGAGGTAGAACCTGAATATTTTTTCGATATATCAAGAAGAATACCTAAGAATTCATTGCGAAGAGTTATCCTTTTGATTGTAGTGGCAGGTGGAAGTATAGTTTTTCACCTGCCTATTGAGAAGGGTGTTCCCGATGCGACATGGAGCAAGG
>CAJJPZ010000013.1 GCA_905193765.1 uncultured Eubacterium sp. | reverse complement strand
ATCCTTTTTCTGATCGATCCTGTATGGTCGCTACACGTTCCGTCCGGTTGCGACCCCCGCATACCGGTCTTATTTTATCTTAACGGTCCTCACCTTTGAATAAGGTCCGTATTCCGTCGTGCCGTTGGTTATCTTGTACGCTCTCATCTTATATCTGTATGTCTTCCCGCGTTTCAGTCCCTTGTGGGTCACTGATCTGACCATGACATCTTTCGTAAGTCTGCATCTGTATCTGCTGCTTCCGGGTTCCTTCACGTATATCTTGTATCCCTTCGCATTCGAGACTTTGCTCCAGGAGAGTTTCACTCTGCCTTTTTTCGCCGATTTCGCTTTGAATGACGGTTTTTTCAGCACCGAGAATATCCTGTACGAAAGTTTCCTTGTGCCTGTGTATTTACCTCTGTATATGATTTTCACAGTCTGTTTTCCTGTGCTTTTGCCATCAGTGATGTACTTTATCCTGTAATCTGTGTTCTTCATGAGCTTTTTCCCGGTTTCGTCTTTTATTTTGAGCTGCGGCTCGATACGGCTGCCTGTATACCGGTATTCTGTCGCATACAGTCCCAATGTTGATGCCCGCGGTATAGTCCTGTTTATCAGTGTCATACCACACCGACGGCATTTTTTCACGATTTTCCCGTTCCTGTAAGTCCTTGCCGGGGTTATTTCCGACGAATAGTCGTTCCCCGCAAATTCAAGATCATTATCCAGCGCATATTTTTCTGCATATGATCCGCAGCTGCAGTATATGACAAGACCGCATATCTGCGTTTTGAAGGCATTCTTTCCTATGCTCGTCACGCTGTCGGGGACACTTATCCTCCCCAGACTTTCGCACTGTGCGAATGCAGATTTCCCTATGGAAGTCGTGCCATCGGGGATATCGATCTTTTTAAGATTCTCACACCATGCAAAGGCACCTTCTCCTATAGTTTCCACCGTATCCGGCAGCACCACATCTGTGATCCCTGAACTCTCATGCAGGAGCCCCTCCTGAACAGCCGTTACTCCATAAGGTATCTCCAGTTTTTTCAGCGACGAACACCACCTGAATGCACTGCGCCCTATCTCTGTGACACTGTCCGGGATGTCTATGCTTTCCAAGCTGTAGCAGTGATCAAAGGCGGAGTTTCCTATGTATACAAGTCCTTCCGGCAGTTTTATCTCAGTCATACGCTCACATGAAGTGAATGTGTTGTCTTCGATCACGGTTATCCCATCAGGTACTTCAATATTTTCAAGTTTCACACACCCTGTGAATGCACCTGCGCCGATTTTTTCCAGACTGTCCGGAAGTTTTATGCAAACCAGTTTTTTACATTGACGGAAAGCTCCTGCTCCTACATCGATCATGCCCTCCGCCAGCGTTGCTGACACTATGTTGTTTTTCGCTCTGAAAGCCTGTCTGCCTATGCCGGTCACCACATGGCCTTCCAGTTCCCCGGGCACCGTGATGTCCCTGCCACTTCCAGAATATCCTGTTATCTCCGCTGTACCGTCAGCCTTCACCGTATAGCTGTAGTCGCCGCTGATATCCGCCTGCTGTCCGTCTGCTTCACCAGCCGCCGATTCCGCCGGCGCGAGTCCGGCTACTGCCACTGCCGCCAGTACGGATACCACCGCTGCTGCCAGCAGGATCTTCAGTTCGTGCCTGGTATCATCTTCATTCTTATATCCCATTCTGTTACCTTCCCGTTTTCCTGTACATCGCCTGCCTTTCACTATGGCAGCGTTTAAAATCCCATACTTGGATTATACCCCGTTTCCCTGTTTCACGGCAACACAAAACCGCGCTGTTTCCAGCGCGGCATATTCATCATTTGTCTGTAGACCGGTACCGGTGCTTAGTCTGCTGTGTAAGGCAGCAGTGCAACGATCCTTGCTCTCTTGATAGCTCTTGTTACCTCTCTCTGGTGGACAGCACATGTTCCTGTGATCCTCTTAGGCAGTATCTTACCTCTTTCAGTAACATACTTCTTGAGCTTGTCAACATCTTTGTAATCTATCGCTTCTGTTTTATCTGCGCAGAACTGGCATACTTTTTTTCTTCTCATGCCGCCACGTCTTTTATTGTTTTCCATGATATTTCTCCTTTCTTCAGGATTTTCGAATTTCTTTAGAACGGTATATCATCATCCTGGATCGCCTGGAAACCTTCCGGGATCTCGTCATCGCTGCCCAGTCCGCCCTGACTCTGCTGAGAAGCCTGATACTGCGGTGCCGGCTGCTGATACTGGTTCTGATATGATCCTCCGCCCTGGCCGTCATTTCTGCCCTGGCCGCCTCCGAGAAATTCGACGTTGTTGGCAACTACGTCTGTAGTGTATACAGTCTGTCCGTCTTTGTTGGTATAGCTGCCTGTCTGTATCCTTCCCTGAACTGCCGCCTGTCTGCCCTTGGCAAGATAGCGGTCGCAGTTTTCAGCCTGTCTTCCGAAGACAGTCACTCTGATGAAATCAGTCTGTTTCTCCTGACCTGCTCTTGCCGGTCTGTCAATAGCGAGAGTGAACGTAGTCACTGCCATCTGATTGGCACCGGTGGTATATCTCATTTCAGGGTCTCTTGTCAGTCTCCCAATCAATACAACATTATTCATACTGCACCCCGATCCTATTTCTCATCCTTGTTAACGATCATATGTCTGATAACGTTGTCTGAGATCTTGAGTCTTCTGTCGAGCTCCTTAGGTAATGTAGGCTGAGCCTTGAACTCGATAACAACGTAGTATCCTTCAGATTTCTTCTGGATAGGATATGCGAGTTTTCTCATTCCCCATGTGTCTACATTGCCGACTTCGCCTTCTGCAGCGATGATGCCTTTAACTGTTTCTACAGTTGCATCTTTCTTGTCATCTTCCAATGCAGGATCGAGTATGAGCATTACTTCATAATTAATCATGTTTTCACCTCCCTGTGGACTTAAATGGCGATAGCTCAGGCTATCGCAAGGACTGCATGTACAAACACATGCCTATATATTATACATCAGATACAGATAAATTCAATAGTTTTTTACGTTTTTTTGTCACTGTTCCGGGAAATTCAGTCCTCCCAGTATGGTCTTCATCATCTCGTCGTCCAGTATGATGTTCCACCCGTAGCTGCCGTTGTCCTCCAGGGGCACATAAATCACAGTCTCATCCGGTTCCTTCTCCGCCGCCTTTTCGATCTGCTTCACGTAGATGCTGAAGCATTTGCTGCTGAGCCAGGACTTGTCCGCCATCTTGTCTTTGTACAGGTTGTCCACCACGTAGTTGTAGGACGCCTTGTCGTAGTTCTTCCTCACCTTTGTAAAATCGTTGCATGTGATGGCGACCTTAGCCACTGCCAGATCGTCCTTCTCCGCCACATCCTCTATGTCGTATTTAAAATTCCTGAACAGCGCCCTGTACATCCTGTCCGCTGTCTTTTCATCAGCCTTGACATTGATCAGTGTGTTCACGTATTCATTTTCCATATACCGTTCAGTGACTTTGCTGTCACCTGTGCCCAGCCCGTCAAAAAAATCTCTGACCGCGTCCTCCGGCGTCGATTCCACCATGTTTATCACACTGAGCTGCATCACGGCGGTTATTATGATGCTCAGTATCCCTTTTATCATGATTCCCATATGCAGATCGTCCTTTCCCAATGGGGTTGTATTTTTCAGATATATTTTTTATAATGAAAACAGAGTCGGCAGTTACCGGCATCTTACTATCCATAATATATAAAAATACAGTTTTTTTCAATATATACAGGAAGAATTACTTATGGAAAAGAAAAACACGAGAACATATTACTTCAACGGAAAACCGAAACTGATATCCTGGCGCGTCATCCTGCTGACCGTGCTGGTACTGGTGCTCTGCGCCGGAGGAGTCGTTTTCGGCATACGCACAGAGACCGATATGATCAACAACTCCGCTGCGGAAACCAGCAGCCGTCTGCTGCATAAGAGCCGTGAAGCTGCAAAAGAAGTGGATCTTTCCACATCTTTAAGGAAATCCACAGTGAACAAGGTCTACGATGCCGAGGCGATACCTGCCTACAGCAACGCCCAGATACGCAGTATGGATGTCAGCAAACCAAGCGGCGTCACAGTCTCCGATCTGAAACTCGTCACCCAGGGCAACCTGGTGGGGCTGGAAGACTCTTTCCTCAAGGCCGAGAAAGACTACGGCGTCAACTGCCTGTTCGTCATGGCCATAGCCTCCCTGGAAAGTGCCAACGGTACCATGTGCTTCAAACCCAACAATATGTTCGGGTTCGGCAGCAGCGGTTTTTCCTCCAAGGCAGAGTGCATTGACGTGGTCTCAAGAGCCCTGGCTCAGAACTATCTCAGTCCCGGAGGCAGTCTCTACAGCGGCAAGACCATCTCCGACGTGAATAAGCGCTATGCTTCCAGCTCCACCTGGGACGACAAGGTAGCCCGCAACATGACCAACTACTACTCCGTCATAAGCGTCCACCACAACAAGGCACTGGACAGGCTCAAATAACCGCATCATATGACCTTGACTGCCGCACACTGCTGCTGCGCAGCAACACATTCGATGTACTTTCTCTGAAACTCCGGAAATATCTCCCCGGTGCACATTCCCTGTGCCACGAAAAAATATCCGGCGCCGGATATGGGAAAGCATCCATCGATGATGGACCCGGATATCAAAAAACGCAAAGACCACTGATCCTGCGCCATGCACATTTCAGCGGTCTTTTTTGTAAGCCTTTATTCCGTATGTTTGCGGCTTGCTATTTCCAGAGTTTTTCCGGATACTCTCCCTTGTCTTTCTTTGCCTGCAGGATGTTCTTCACATCTTCCTTGTCGGCCTGGTATGTCACTCCGCACCACTTGTCATGGGTAGGCAGCACCCTTACCTTTGCACGGCCTTCCTTGACGAGACGATCTGTCACCTCAGGCAGCAGATACTCGCCCTTGAGAGGATCCGCCGGGATCACCTTTGCAAAGAACTCAGGAAGCCCGTCTTCCAGTTCTTTCATTATCCCTGCCGGGTATCCCCAGAAATTCATGGACACCACCGTATCGTCAGGCAGTTTCACCCATGTATCGCCATCGTCCAGCGTATAGCATATACCCTCAGGTCTCACCATGATCTTCTTTCTCTCAGTGACCTGCTTAAGGCAGCCGTCCTCTCCGATCTCGCATACGCCCCGGGCCACGTGGCCGTTCTCCGTCACCGTATTCTCCAGTCTGTACCCGATCATGGCGCAGTCGTACACATCACCGTCCGCTTCATTGCAGAGATAGTCATACATCTGAGTGAACCCGCCCGGTCCATAGTAATCATCTGCATTTATCACGGCAAACGGTCCGTGGATCAGATCTCTGGCAGCGAGCACTGCATGAGATGTCCCCCATGGCTTTTTCCTGCCTTCAGGTATGCTGACACCTTCCGGTATGTCGTCCAGCGCCTGATATGCATACTCGATATCCATGAACCGTCCGGCTCTCTCGTCCACCAGTTCACGGAAAATATCACGATGCTCTTCTCTGATTATGAACACGGCTCTCGTGAATCCTGCCATCATCGCATCGTAAAGTGAGAAATCAAGTATGATCTCTCCTGCATCTGTCATTTTATCGACCTGTTTGAGACCGCCGTATCTTGAACCCATTCCTGCAGCCATTATTATCAGTGTAGGTTTATCTTTTGCTGTCATTTTATTTCCCCTTGCATCATCATAGTTTCCGGCTGCCGGATGCAGCCGTCTTTATATTGTACCATAAAGAGCCATATTTTGCGATGCTGATTATTACATGCAGGGCGTCAGATGCGGCGGCAGCATGACATCACCGGTATCTCTCTGACAACAGCTGCAGTTGTATATCATACCCCTGTCGTGGTACAATCATACTGCGGCAGATATGGAGGTATACCCTGCTGCGACACGCAAAGTTTTTATGATCTTTCATGCCGTCTGACTGCAGGCGGCGGACAAGGAGTTTAGAATGGATAACAGAAAATTTATTTTTGTAACGGGATTTTTCGGCGCACCCCTTGAGGAGATCGCAGGCCGTCTTGCCGAAGACGAGAGTGCTGAACTGATCTCCCTTGACGAAGAGATCAGCCGCGATGACGGCAGATCTGTCCTTCGTATCTGCATGCTAATGGGTGAGCACGAATACAGGAACAAGGAGTACGAAGCACTGCAGCGCCTGACAGGATCCGCTGCATCCGCCGGGGACGACTCTGCAGCAGATAGCTGCAACGGCGCTAAGACCACGGTAGTCCTCTGCAGCGACGGCGTGCTCCACGATGATATGTCTGCGGAGATAATAAAAAATCACGACCTGGTCATCGCAGGCCGTGACATGGATCGTGATGAGCTGTGGCAGAACGCATCCGCCGCAGACAGTTCATATCATGCATTCATGACTCTCCCTGAAGAGTCCGCACGCCGCAGGGCCTTCGACGAACTTTACGAAAGACAGCAGGCTCTGTTCAGCAGGTTCTGAGTTATGGTACTCAGGTCAGAGCCGGGGCAGATGTCCCGACGATCCAAAAACCATCAGAATATATACATGATCAGCTTAAGTGAGCCCACGACAGTGGCTATGGACAGCACAGTACTGAAGAACAGCACTCTGCTTGCAAGACCCAGATCCTGACCCTCTTGTTCTGCCAGCATCGAAACTGTGGCTGCCGTCGGGAAACATGCCCCCAGCACCACAACAGCTTTTATCAGGTCATCCACCGGCAGGAAATACACCAGCAGTGCAGTGATCGCCGGCAGCCATACCAGCTTCATGAGCCCTGATTCTATAACTGTTTTGTCACGGATTATATCTATGAATCTGTACTTTGCCAGCGATGATCCTATGAATATCATTGCCATAGGCGTCGATACATTGCCTATATACAGCAGATAATCGCTTACAGGATCCGGTATGGATCCGCCTATCAGACTTATCGCGAACCCGATCATCAGCGCCAGTATATTAGGATTCACAAGCAGTTTCAGCAGCGCCTTCATGAGATTCATCGGTGTGGCGCGCCTGCGGTCTGCATCATTGCGTCTCAGTATCTTAAGTCCGTATGTGAACGTGAATATGTTCATGGCGGCGTTATGGGCCAGCATGAACAGCAGTCCTGTTTCTCCGAAGAATATCAGGGTGACAGGGAATCCCATGAATCCGTCGTTGGGAGCCATCATCGCGAATTCAGCCACATTGGAACTTTCTGCAGGGAATTTTCTCAGTTTCGCATACCCTGTACAGATGAACCCGTATATGTAGAAACACGCCAGACTCAGTACCAGCGCTATCAGAAAATCCACCACAGTCCTGCCGCTGAGATCCAGACTGCCTATGTTGTAAACTATCAGACACGGATACGCGAAATAGACTATCAGCTTGTTCATGCTGTGGTTCATCTTATCATCTATGAAATTTATCTTTCTCAGAAACCATCCCGTGAAAAGTATGGCGAACAGAACGAAATATTTTCCGTACATATACTCTTTATCCTCCTTAAAAAAAGGGGCTACAGCCCCGCGCCAGGCGGCAGTGCTGTAAACCCTGTATCACTGTTCTGTTTTTTTCATGCCGGATCTTTCTCCGGTGTTATCTTTAGCTGTAGTAAAGGTTGTTGGTCACATACTCGGCGTCGCTGGTGACGTCTATGTCGAGAGCCTTGAGGGTAGCCTCGTCCTTGTCGCTGAGTATGGCTGTGCAGTGTGCCCTGCATCCTCTCAGCTCCTCCAGTTTGCTGAGCGCCATCTCCGCCGATGGATTGGTCGCCGCCGATATAGTCAGCGCTGTGAGTATCTCCTCACAGTTCAGGCTTGTCTTTTCAGAATGCAGGACTTCCGTCTTCAGTTCCTGTATACGTGTGAGTATGTCAGGCGATATAAGGTGGAGATCGTCGGATATCCCCGAAAGGTACTTGATGGAGTTCAGCAGTGCAGCTGCCGCGGCCACCATCCTTCTGGAGCTTCTTCCCGTTATCATCTTGCCGTCATCCATCTCTATGGCCATGACTACCACGTTCATGTATCTCTTGTCGCAGTCGCGCTTGCGCTCCGCATAGGCTCTGGCTGGTATCACCACATGCCTGTCCTCCTCGGTCAGCGACAGATCATCCATCAGCAGCTTTACCCTTTCCACGGTGCCGCTCTCTATCTTGCCCTTCTTGTAGTCGCACAGAGCGATCATGTATCTGCGGATTATCTCCTGACATGCAGCTTCCCTGACCACCTCGTCGTTGGTTATGCCGAAGCCTGCCCTGTTGACGCCCATGTCCGTAGGTGATTTGTATTCTGACTCTTCACAGGTTATTTTCTCTATTATACGCTTCACCACCGGGAACACCTCCAGGTCGCGGTTGTAGTTCACAGCCGTCTCGCCGTAAGCTTCCAGATGGAAAGAATCGATCATATTCACGTCTCTGAGATCCGCAGTGGCAGCCTCGTAGGCAACGTTCACCGGATGCTTGAGAGGGATGTTCCAGATAGGGAATGTCTCAAATTTAGCGTATCTGACTTTCCTGCCCTGTCTGTACTCATGATAGAGCTGAGAAAGACATGTTGCCAGCTTGCCGCTGCCGCCTCCCGGTCCCGTCACCACCGCCAGAGGTCTTGTGACCTCGATGTACGGATTGGCACCGTATCCCTCGTCGCTGACTATAGTGTCCACGTCCGTCGGATATCCCTTGGTGAATCTGTGTCTGTACGTTTTGATGCCCCTGCGTTCCAGACGGTTGATGAATTTGTCCACCGCCGGTGAATCGTCCTCGTACCTCGTTACCACCACGCTGTTTATGTAAAGGTCATAGCGTCTGAACACATCTATAAGTCTCAGCACTTCCAGATCATATGTGATACCGAAATCCTGTCTCGTCTTGTTGGTCATTATATCTCCCGAGTATATGCAGATTATGATCTCCACCTGATCCTTCATTTTCTGGAGCAGCTTGATCTTTGCATTCTCATCGAATCCCGGCAGCACTCTCATGGCGTGCTTGTCCTGCACCAGCTTGCCGCCGAACTCGAGATAAAGGCGCTCGCTGTCGCCCGACTGTATCCTCTCAAGGATATACTTCGACTGTTCTTCGATATATTTTTCCGCACTGAAACCTGTTTCTGACATTTTTACCTCCGACTGTTCCTTATTTTTTACAGATATGCTACTGCGCAAGTTACCGTAGTTGCCACCATCACGCCGATGATAAGATATACTACCACCTTGATCGCTTTTTTGCTCATCATTTATATCTACCTCCTTCACCGTCACATAAGAGTGATGTTCAGTTTGTTCCTGCCCTCACTGAGACCCTTGAGACTGATGCTGTAATCGATATCGATCTGCCCGCCGCCCTCTTCGGACAGTGTGCTTTCCAGCTCGTTCGTGAGGATCTCTATCTCCACCGGGCCGAAAGGCGTTTCATAGACGCCGTTGTACCTTTTGCCCTTTTCAAAACTCAGCTCGTTGCCCATCCCGGAGTCCTCTCCGAAACGCTTCAGCTGCAGCTTGCCGTCCTTGAGCTTCAGTCTCGTGCGGCATCCGGGGATCCCCGACAGCTCGCTTTCATCATAGACCAGGTAGAGCGCGCCGCCGCGACTGTATATCTTGGCTTCCGTGACGAACTCCATTATATCCTCGCCCGCCTCCTTGGTCACCTGCTGTCCTGTTATCCTTATCATTACCTCTTTCATGATCTCATCTACTGCCTACATATTGTTCAGAATATCAAGCAGTTCTTCCTTATCAAAATTATATTTTTTAAGACAGAACTGGCACTGCAGTTCGGCCTTGCCGTCAGTTTCTATTATTTCCACGAGATCCCTGCGACCTATGGTCATAAGCACCTGTTCGAGACGCTCCCTGCTGCAGTCGCAGTCCCAGTTTATATCCCGTTCCTCCAGGACCTGTATCCCGTATTCCTCCGGCACGTCTGCAAATATATCCTGAAGCACGGCGGCCACGATACCGCTTTCGGTCATGCCTCCTGAATTTTCCAGGACACGGCTGATCACCGTGGTCATGGGATCCATCCCGGCTATCATCTTTTCCAGAGCGTCCACAGCACCTTCTTCGGCGTCCGGCAGCATCTGGATGATCATGCCTCCTGCCGCTCCTATGGAAAGATCGCGCTCCACCTTCACGCCCAGAGCCACTGACGAATTCTGCTGCTCCGAGATGAAAAAGTACGCTGTAAGATCGTCTGCGATCTCTCCGGACACCAGCGCGATTGTACCTACATACGGCTCCTTCAGCCCCAGGTCCTTTATAACAGTCAGTTCTCCGACTCCCAGGGAGCCTCCCACATCCAGCTTGCCTTTGTCCGTCAGCGGCAGATCCACATCCGGGTTCGCGATATATCCCTTGACACTTCCCGTGCCGTAGGCTGTCGCCAGTATCTGTTTAGCCGGACCGTCGCCCTTGAAGTAAATGGTCAGCTTGTCGCCGGGATCCTTCATCATTATCCCCATCAGCCCCGCTGCCGTCAGCACTCTGCCCAGCCCGGCGGAAGCCAGCGGCGTCGTCCGGTGTATGTCGGCCGCCTGCTGCACCAGATCCGTGGTCACTGTACAGTATACTCTGAACGACCTGCTTTTATCTATAGCAATTATTGCTTTACTCATCAGTTATATGTTTCCTTTCCTGTGTATTCACATACATATCTGATTTTATCACATTTGTGGGGAAAATGTTCAACTTTTTATGATATAAACACATATTTTCAACACGCAAACGACAAAGTATCTTAGTATATTAAAACCATGAAAAGTATTTCAATAGCGTCCGGCAGCGACGATCCGGATCGCGAGGGCGGATGTCCCGGATTTGATTACTATATTATCTACAGAAACGAGGTAAGGACAGATATGGATGATTACAGGAAAAACAACAACGAAAGCAGCGATTCCGGATACGAGCCTAACTTTATACTGAAAGAGGCTGTTGAAAACGATACCGGTGCAGAAGCGTTCTCATCCGGTGCGGAGCAGGACAGTGGCACCGCTTACGGAGGAACTGGAGCTCCTCATGATGCATATGGAAATACAGAGCCCCGCCCGTACACAGGTCCATATGGCAGCGAGAGTCCTTCCTGTGACACAGGCAGTGGTCATCCCGGTCACACTGATATTTACAGCGGTATGAGTCCTGAAAGCACCGCCGATCCTTATGACAGACAGTATGATCCGAATTCCTTCCGTGACCCGAGAGCCAATTTCAGGAAAGGCGATTCCTGCTCATGGAACAATGCCGACGGGCTTGGCAAAGTCAAGCGCACGAGAAAAGAACGTACAAAGAAGCCTTCTCCTCCGGTGACTCTTACCCGCAGGACGCTGGCTATGCTCATTGCACTCTGCGTGGTGGTTTCGGGATTCTTCGGCGTAGGCGGAGCTGTACTCGGCAGTTCACTGCTGGGAAACTCCGGTTCATCCGGATTGGACAGCAGTTCCGGCAGCGTCAAGACCACAGGCTATGATCTCGAGGACGCCACAGGCAGCAACATGACAGTGCAGGAGATAACAGAAAAGACCAAAGCCAGTGTCGTTGAGATAAAGACTGAGAGCGTATCATCCGACTCATGGATGCAGCAGTATGTAACTGAAGGTGCCGGAAGCGGAGTGATAATTTCCAAGGACGGCTACATCGTGACCAACAATCACGTCATCGACGGAGCAAGCAAGATAACCGTCACTACAGCAGATGATAAATCATATGAAGCCAAACTCGTAGGCACTGATTCCAATTCAGACGTAGCTGTGATAAAGATAAAGGCCAGCGATCTCACCCCTGCAACTTACGGCAACAGCGACCAGCTGAAGGTGGGCGATATGGCGGTGGCTATAGGCAACCCTCTCGGCGAGCTGGGCGGCACAGTTACTGCAGGCATCATAAGCGCTCTGGACAGAGAGCTTTCCATAGATGGCAAGACTATGACGCTGCTCCAGACTGACAGTTCCATCAACCCGGGCAACTCCGGCGGCGGACTGTTCAACGGAGACGGACAGCTGATAGGTATCGTTGTAGCCAAGTCGTCAGGATCTGACGTCGAGGGTCTCGGATTCGCAATCCCGATCAACAAGGCGGCCGATGTGGCTCAGCAGCTTATGGACAATGGCTATGTCAAGGGGCAGCCCTACACGGGCATGTCATACACCGAAGGTTCACAGCAGAGCGACTTCGATTCATTCTTCAGCAACGGCAGCAGCTCATCATCGAAGAATGTGTACATCGCATCAGTGGACAGCTCCAAGGCCAAACGTGCGGGATTCCAGGCAGGAGACATGGTGTTCGCAGTTGACGGCAAGCAGATCACTTCCTTCGAGGATCTGTCGTCGATAATCACCTCCCACAAGGTAGGCGACAAGGTGACCTACACCATAGTCCGCAACGGCAAAACTCAGGACATCAAGCTGACTCTGCAGGAGAAGAAAGCGTCAGACAACTGATCCTTTCAGGCAGCAGATCTGCAGCATATACAGTCTGTACAGGCGATATGCGAAAATCACCGGCTTCATTGAAGGTCCGGATCACATACACATTTGATATTTCAAAAAGCATTGAGGAAACGGCAGTTGCAGACTGCCGTTTTACTTTGTCTTCGCGCAGGAGATGGAGGGATGCTGTCTTATCGGATCAATGAGGCGTCCGGACGGCTTCTGCTTACGGCCGTAATTTATGCCGTAATGGATACTGATTATAAATATATTGTAGTAGTAGAGTTTCCGGAACTTTTTTCATAAAAACCTACCGCTGCTCTGATTTCTGTGTTCATGTTGCTGTGACTGGTCTGTCGATGGTAGAGTTTTATGTGATATTTTTTCAGGAACCTACCCTCATCACACGCCCAGCGGCTTCTTCTGGTGATATCTCCGCGAATGCATGCCACGATCTCCCCGAATGGTAGATTCTCCTGCATCATAGCCCTGAAAACTCTACTCTCACCCATCCGCCTGGCCGATGGTATCAGCTGCTACAACAGGAATAGTAGGTTTTTGCGAAAAAACACCTGAAAATCCTACACCCCGGCACTGGCGGCATGGCCGTCATCCTCAAAAAAAATAAAGCGACATTTTGTCGCTTTACATCTGTTCGGTATCACAGCCACTTGGTGTAGCTGCAGTTCTCGTACATGTTGCCTTTCCTGCCGCTGCAGTATTCAGAGCGTGGACAGACTATTATATTGCCGCCCTTTATCACCAGCGGCCGTCCCTCCGCCAGCATCTGCGCCATCTTCTTTCTGGCGGATTCATACATGACCTGGACAGTGGTCCTTGCCACCCCCATCTGAGCGGCGCAGTCTCCCTGGGAATATCCCAGCAGATCGATGAGCCGTATAGTCTCGTATTCATCCAGGGTCATCTCGATGGCATTCTTGCGACTGGTGCTTCCTGTGTCCTGCCCCTCGCCTGCTTCTGATCCGGGTGCTCCTGCCGGCCTGAACTCCATGTCTTTCGGGATCTCACATATTTTTCTCCGTTTCTTAGGCCTCGGCACGACACTCACCTCCTGTCCAGGACCTTTACAATGACTTCTTTGCTGAATATATTATACTATCATGGCATATATAAAGTCAAATGGCACACGAGGTCTGACCGAAAGACCAGTTCCTCATATAGCCCCGGTCATTGCCACTGTCACGATATCACGCTGTCTGCCACCAGTAGCAGCAGGTTGTTATCGTACATAATGCCTGCGAACTGTGACGAAGCCAGCTGTGACATGATCGCAGCTGATGTCCCCGGATCGGACAGATTCACCACCGGCACCAGCAGCGCCAGAAGTATGAACACCACGATGATGCCCTTGACGGCACCTGCCGCCGCCCCCGCCAGTCTGTCCGCCGCGCCGATGACGCTCTTTCTCCTGCGCCTTGAAGCAGGCACCATGAATATATGCGCTATCAGCCATATACCGAAAACGATGATCCCGAAAGCCAGCACCGAGGTCACCATCGTCGTGAAGGTATCCGCCAGCAGCGTAACGGTGCTGTTTTCCGCTACCTTTATACCGCCTGATATCATGTCCGGCAGCCCGGCGCAAGCATCTGTCGCCGAGGACAGCGAGCTGCCAAGTTTATCTGCTATATCCGCAGACACCCTTTCCCCTACCGGACCATCAGTCAGAAACTCTGCCACCCTCCCGGTCAGGAAGATGCCTGCTACCACTGCACCTGCCCATATCAGTATCCGAAGTGTCATATAGAACAGTCCCCGTCTGAATCCCTTTACCACAGCCAGCGCTATGATCACTGCTATCACTATGTCAAAAATCATATGTCTTTCCCTGCCTTCCCCCTTATCTGAATGAATAGCTGTCTGATATATTTCATATATTACTAGAAAAACATGTAATAAACAAGGAGGCTCTGTATGGATCACATAAAAACCATGTCCGACCCTGTCGTACTTGCCGAAGAGGACCGCAGGTTCGCGATGGATGCAGGCCGCAGGATATCCGGCTGCATCAGGATCGAACTCAGCGGAGGCAAGGGGCTGACAGCGGTATCTGTGGACAACATCAGATTTTTCCCCAGAGGAGAGTATGTCTACAAGCTGCTCTTTGCCGGCAGCGTCCAGGATAAACAGCATTACCACATAGCAGGCAACATCTCCCTCTCGGCATACGGAAGAGGTGAAGCCAGTTTCTGCATCAACGCCGCAGATCTCGACGGCACAGGTACCGGACTTTCGGATCTTTCCACTGTGCTGGTAGCTGCCATGTCCACCGTAAATCCGGATGAAGCCCTGCACCCTGTGCTCAAAGGGATGCTGCCCTCATTGTCCGAAGGTCCGTCAGAAAGCAGCAGTACGGCAACAGACAACAGTATGGCAACGGCCAAAGAGAATCATGACGACGCCGTAACATCACCTTCGCAGGGCAATACGGCAACACCTCGCAGCAGACACAACACGCAGGAAACCGCGCAACCTGTCTCCGGTGATACGCCACGCCAGGTATACAGGCAGCGTCAGAACACCCACACCGTCCCTCCCGGCCAGGTCAACATCCCGACCGGTGCTGGCAAGCCGGTGAGATCTCCCCGGGCCGAAGCATTCTACAACAGACATAGCCAATTCGCAGTGACAGGTAGCAATGCCGATGCAAAAACAGCTGACTCGGGAACATATATTCCCACGCCGGATAATGCTGCCCCCGGCCGGACCGGCAGACAGACTCATTCTACCGAAAGCCCCCGGTCAGACACGTCTTCGCCGTCAGAACACACCCAGGGATCCACAGGACAGCCAGCCACAGGCAGGTCGGCGGATACAGCCCCGGGGGACTCACGGACCAACGGATCTGCAGAAAGCAGTCCGCCACCTGACAGAGACTACAGCTCGTTCTATTCCCGCAGCGTACTGGAAAAGTGCACAGGCCTCGCAGGAAACTGCAGCGCCAGTCAGGATATAGTGCCCTTCGACAGGAACTTTGCAGATGCATCCTGGAAAAAGATAACCGACACATCACTGTTCCCTCTCGTATCCCCTGGCAGTACGGAACCCATGATGAAATACGGCCACTTCATTTTCGGATGGTGCAGCACCCACTATCTGATCGGCGTCCCGGGCAGGTTCCTCCCGGAGGAACAGCCTGATTCCGGCAGATCCGGCTTCGTGTACTGGCAGCCCATCGCCGGCATGCCCGAAGAATCCCACGACGCCTCTCTTACCCTCGAGGAACGCCGGAAAGATATCTACGGTTACTGGATCGCACCGGTGAACAGATCCACCGGACATATCGAAGAAATGCCCTTGATAGAAAACTGAAAATGTGGTACCATTGTAAGGTATATGGAAAGATATATGAAAGAGGCTCTCGCAGAGGCGAAAAAAGCTGCTGCCGCAGGTGAAGTGCCTGTTGGTGCAGTCATAGTGAAAGATGGTGAGATCATCGGCAGAGGACACAATGAAACGGAAACTGCCAAGGACCCCACCGCCCACGCTGAAATGATCGCCATAAGACAGGCGGCGAAAAATCTCGGCGGCTGGCGGCTGACAGGCTGTACAATGTATGTCACCACCGAGCCCTGCAGCATGTGCGCAGGCGCCATCGTATGGTCCAGGATCAGCAGGCTGTTCATCGGCACCATGGATCCCAAGTCCGGCGCATGCGGTTCGGTCTTCAACATACCTCAGGAGAGCAGACTCAATCACTTCGTTGAAATAGAAACAGGACTCATGCAGGAAGAATGCAGCAGTCTTATGAAAAGTTTTTTTAAAGAATTGAGAAAAAGGAAGCTGGAGGAAAAACAGTAATGAAAAGAACAGGCGTTATAGTTTGCCTTATTGTTATGGCATTAACCATGTTAGCCCCTGCATGTTTTGCAGCAAAGACAGATACAGCTGCTGCTGGAACGGGCAATTTTAAGATCGAATCATCCACGCCGGACGATGGCGCAAAGGGCGTATCGGTGGAAAACCTCAGTGTCAAGATATATTTTGACACAGCGATGCTTCCGAAATCAGATGCAGTGAGAAAAGCCAATGCAAAGCAGTTCGCACTGACAGACAACAAAGGAAAGAAGCTCCCGATCAAGGTATACTACAGCCACAAGGAGGAAGGGCTTCTGATGGTGGTATCCGACAATGTGGATAAAGATGTCGAGATAAAGGGCAATACCCAGTACAAACTTACCATCGGCGACGGACTGCAGGCCACAAACGGATCGAAGTTCGGCAAAACTGAAACCATATCCTTCAAGACGCTGGATCAGTCGAAATCGACAACAGTATACATGATAATGATGGGCGTCATGATCGTGGGAATGGTCTTCTTCACCAGCAGAAGCGCCAAGAAGGAAGCCGAAAAACAGAGACAGGAATCCAAGAAGAGTGAAACTGTAAACCCTTATAAAGAAGCTAAGAAGACAGGCAAATCCGTAGAAGAGATCGTCCGCAAGGATGCTGCCCGCAAGGCAAAGGAAGCCGAGAAACGCGAGAAACAGCGTAAGATCGAAGAGGAGCTGGAAGAGGAGATCGAAGAGAACGAATCAGGCAACAAGCGTGTTCCGAAGCCGAGACCTATCAGCGCTGCCGGCAGTGAATACAAAGTCGAAGTGAAGACCACTCAGCCTCAGTACTCTAACAAAGGGACCACTCATCCAAAGAACGGCAAAAAGAAGAACTCTAAAAAGAAAGGTTCTAAAAAATAGATCCTGAAATCACATGATATGCAGAGTATGCAGGCGGGCCACGATGCCCGCCTGTTTTTAAAGCAGGAGGAAAACATGAAACACATAGAGCTGAAATCCTATGCAAAGATAAATCTCAGCCTGGACGTCTGCGGACTTCTGGACAACGGATATCATGAAGTGGAGATGATAATGCAGCAGATACTCCTGTGTGACGATATCTCAGTGAAGTGGCGTCCGGACGCATCAGGCGTAAGCAGCGATGACAACAGTGGTATAAGGATAAGCCTTTCCACAAACAGACACTACCTGCCCAACGATCAGCGCAACCTGGCATACCGTGCAGCCATGCTCATGGCAGAGAGATTCGGTGCCGGCAGATCCGGCAGCATACGGATAGATATAAAGAAGCGTATCCCTGTGGCCGCAGGTCTTGCCGGAGGCAGCAGCAACTGCGCAGCCGTGATACATGCTCTGAACCTGCTCTGGGATCTTGAACTCCCCCTTGACAGGCTATGTGAACTGGGAGCTGTCCTGGGGTCCGACGTCCCCTTCTGCATGATGGGGCAGGCCGCTGCAGACATCACGCTGTCAAAGATCTTCCGGGACGATCCCCTGGCCTGCCACTGTGCTCTGGCTTACGGTACAGGCACCGACCTCAGACCCCTCAAAGGGCTGCGTAGCCATCTGGTGATATCCAAACCGCCCATCAGTGTATCCACCGCTGAGGTGTACCGCGGCATAGACGAAGCCGGCGTCCCTGTACACCCCGACAATGAGCTTCTGATCAAAGCCGTGGCTAACAATGATTACCGTACACTGAAAAAAAATATGATCAATGTACTTGAAAATTTCACATTAAAGCGTTATCCTATTATTGTGTATACAAAGAACAAGATGAGAAAATTATGTAAAACCGGCTGTGTTCTGATGAGCGGCAGCGGCCCTACAGTATTCGGACTGTGCCGCAGCATCGGTGAATCTAAGGCGATCTGCCGGGAAATGCTCAGCATCAATAAAGAATCCATGTGGACACGTACCACATGGTGATCTACGGCTGACAAGACAGGAAGAAGGAGTACAGATGTTGAATTTCGATATACAGAACCACAGACCTCTCCGCGAGATGGTCTATGAAGAACTTAAAATGCAGATCCTGACAGGAGCTATCATCCCAGGTACCAGGATGATGGAAGTGGAGCTTGCCGAAGAGATGGGAGTCAGCAGGACGCCTATCAGGGAAGCCATCCGTAAACTTGAAAAAGAAGGACTTGTGACCATCGAGCCGCGCCGCGGCGCCTATGCATCACAGATCTCCACCGGCGATATGGTGGAGATACTTGAAGTGCGCCAGAACATGGAGGGACTGGCTGCATTTTTCGCGGCGTCCAGGATGAAATCCGACCAGCTCGAAGAGCTGAGGGAAGTCGCTGCCAAATACAACGATGCCGTTACTGAAGGCAACATGGAGAACATGATCAGATTCGACACCAGATTTCACAGGATAATAGTCGAATCCTGCAACAACAAGATACTGGTGCAGATGATCGAACAGCTCCAGGAGCTGGTACTCAGATTCAGGTACATATATTATGATAACTTCAGACGTGCCGAAAACATGCCTGAGGAACATAAAATGATCCTTGAAGCCATCGAGTGCGGCAACGCTGAGGCTGCCAGAGATGCGGCAGATGTCCATATAGCAAGGCTCAAGGACCTTGTCATAAGAGAAGGCGTACAGCAGAAACATCTTTAAAAAAGACAGATCAGTCACAGATACGAAGCGGCAGCTTCCGGAACATGATCCGGGAACTGCCGTTTTTTAGTGTATTTTATGTCATAGACCGCCCCGCCGGCGCATATCCTGTTATATCGATAACAGGAGGTTGCAAAATGACTACATCACCTTATGATAATTTACCTGTCGGCAGAAATATCACTGCCGGTACACAAGAAGAACATGACAGCGGATCTGGCAGCACCCCGCGCTATGCGGAGATCCCTGCCGCACCCGGACGTGAGGCAGGCGGTGCAGTTACGCAGCCTGCTGCAGACATGAGCACAGGACAGGACACGATGCCGGCCGCTACGTCAGCACCGGAGCATGCAAGATCACAGAGCAACGCAGCACATATACAGCACCGTGACGGGACAGCAGGATCAGCGGATGAGGATCCCGCCAGCGCCGATGGTGTCAGCGGCTATTCAGAGTCAGACGGCATGGCTTATGTGGAAGTGGAGCTCCCGGAGGACGACATCACAGTTGTCGCAGAGGACACAGGCAGCACAGACGGACCGGCCGCCATGACTTTGCAGGAAGATACGGAGGATACAGGATCGTCTGTAACAGCGACTCCTGCTGCGAAAACGGTGACCGCAACCGACAGGGAAACTGCTGCCGGGGATACCGACGTGCCCGACCACACGGCTCCGGTGACGCCTCTGCATAACCGATACCGCAGCGATGCTCCGTCTCCATTCCGGACGGATCCGGGTCGCAGCTTCGGACCTGCCTCGCCTATGGACGATGCTCCGCGGTGCGACTGGATCCATATCAAAAACAGGACCGGCGTCCGGGAAATAGTGATCCCCTTCGAGGAGACACTGCTTGTGCCGGACACCATGGCGGATATGGAAAGTATCCTGTTCGCGGAATGCAGCGTCTCCACATCCGTACCACAGGGCAGCAGATGCGGCAGAGACGACTCGATTTCCGGCACCATAACGGTCTACACAGTCTACAGGTCGTCCGGCTCCGGCGATGCTCCGGTGGACGTGATAAAGTCGGCGATACCTTTCAAAAGCAGCAAGTTAGGCGATACCAGTGAGGCCACATACTTCATCCCGGCCGTCACTGTGCGCCGCTGCACATCGGAGATGGTGAACGAACGCAAATTCACGGCAAAAGGCGAACTGCTTCTGACCTGCACCGAGATAACCGAGACCGATCTGCCCGTGCTCAGAGATCCCCAGAACGAAGATTTTGTGACACTGCACAGGACCCTCACAGCCTCCGCTCTGGAATTCGAAGCTGACGACCGGACAGAGATATCCCAGGAGATAAATATAAGGGAGGGCAGTCCTGTCCCGACCCATATACTCAGTACCATGATCCGCATCGTCGAGAACCACAAGCAGGTCACGTCCGGCAAGCTGGTGATCAACGGCACGATCCATACAAAGATACTTTATACCGGGGAAGCCGACGGCGAGACCACACTCTGCGAACTTTCAGGAAAAACGGATTTCACGCAGTTCACAGCAGTGGATGACGGATGCAGCAGAGACCTCATCACAGTATACTTCAACGGCGACGAACTCACCATGAGCATATCCGGCGATGACCGTTTCCTGCTGGAGGGCTGTATACGCACCTTCATCCAGGGATATGAGGACCGGGAGATACCTATGATATGCGACGCTTATCACAAAGAGCGCGATATCCTTTTCGACCGCCGCAGCCAGCCGCTCTTCGACCTGACCGATTCACTGTCGGGGGAGATCTCATCCAGAGAGATCGTAGATCTGGAAAATACATCCCGCAGACCGTCGAAGCTGCTGTACGGCAGCTGCAGCCCGGTGTCACTGACAGCCACGCCAGAAAACGGCCGCATCGTGATCGAAGGTACCGTCCACGCAGGCATACTCGCGCTGGATGAAGACGACCAGCCGTTCATGATCCAGAGCGATATCCCTATGCGGGGATCGCTGGAAATGTCGGCGCAGTTCCAGAGCACGGATGAGGACGGCAGCAAGCTGCCTCTTTCCGCTGACATGTCTGCTGATATACGTGATTTCTGGTTCGACGAGATCAACAACCGCCAGCTGGAGATCAATGTGACGGTGACCATGAGTGTGCGTGTCAGCTGCCGGCGCGACTTCGTCTATCTCGAAAACTTCGCTTTCACAGTGTCGGACCCGGACCGCAAACACATCTCCATGGCACTGTACATAACGGATCGCGGTGATACCCTGTGGGACGTTGCCCGACGCTACAAGACCGATACTGCTACAATTGCCAGTATAAACGACCTGGACACAGATAAGCCTCTTGTGCCAGGCATGAAGCTGCTGATAGTCAGATGATGAACATTTTTTCCGTAATGTTTTAAAAAAGCATGTATAGATCCCCTCCCTGCAGGGCAGACTTGTTTTACCGGACAGAAAAGCTGCGGCTACGCGCTGCAGCGCAGACTGTCCCTGACAAGGAGGGATCACCATTGAAAAAATACAACAGACTGTCGGATGAGAAAAAGTGTATCATATGCCTGATACTTACGATAATATTCGGGATCGTGATGTTCTGTACATATACTGCGGACGACACGAACCAGCACGAAGGTATAATCAGGCTCCATGTCATCGCCAACAGCAATACCGCATCCGACCAGGGAATCAAGCTCAAAGTGCGGGACGCTATCATAAAGCATATGCAGAGCCGCGACGACATATCGACACGCCGCGACATGGAGGAATACATCACCGCGAATACAGACCGTCTGGAACGGATCGCTGAAGGCGTAGTGGCTTCTGAGGGACGGGACGACAATGTAAAGGCATCGCTGGGCATTCGCTACATACCCGAAAAGACATACGGCGGCACCACTTTTCCTGCCGGTAATTATGAGGCGCTGGATATAAAGATCGGCGAAGGCAAAGGCGAAAACTGGTGGTGTGTGCTTTTCCCGCCTCTCTGTCTGCTGGATGAAGGCACCTGCAGCACCGATTCTTCCGACGGCAATCAGAATCTGGTGGAAAATGGTGCGCCCGCCGATTATGATAAAGAGGAACTTGCAGAGAGAATCCAGGCGGACGACTCCCTGACGGATGATCAGAAGCTCCGGCTACGCTGGAAAATACAGGAGCTGCTGCAGTGACTCCCGTATCAGAGGGCCAGTGCAAAAGCGCATATTGAATATATCAACAAGCATCAAAAAAGCATGCCTGCCGGCGATCATATCCGGTGAGACATGCTTTTGTATTTTATGTTATTTCAGATCATTTTTTTCCGGACAGCATCCGCCGGATCCGTCGCTTTCCAGCAGGCTGGCCAGGCTGTTCCTCCGGAATTCCGTCTTCAGTATGCTCTGTATCCTGGCGAACTCCCTGTGCATACAGCAGTCGAAGCCGGTGTTCCTGGTACAGTCATAGTCCTGTTTCATACACTCGATCACGAGGAACGTGTTTTCGAAGGCCGAGACCACATCATAAAGAGTCAGCTCGCTGCTGTCTGCTTTCAGACGATATCCGCCTTTAGGCCCGCGTTTGATCTGCAGTATGTCTGCTGCTTCGAGTTTTTTGAGCACCCTGTATATGAAGGGCGATGGTATCCCCTGGCGTTCTGAAATTGCGGCGGCTGAAAGTGTGCCTTCTCTGCTGAGCTCGTCAATTATCCTTACTGCATATTCCACTTCTTTTATTATAAGCATATCAAGCACCTTTCCATAGATTCTGTATATCAACACTCTACCATAACTTTACCTGTTTCGTCAAGTTTGCACAGTGTATACAGAAAACATCACCGCTGTGATCCGGCCAGCCCTGACTTTACAAGGAAGTTGGCGGCTTTGACCTGTTCTTCAAGAAGATCGTATGCCCCGGTCTGTATATACGGGCTGTCGGCTTCATCCCTGTCGAGACTCTCCGCGATGTGCAGCACCAGTTCCTGTCTGGTGCCGGTCTTCATGGAAAGTCCGTCCTGCAGTGCTTTTATTACGGATCCCCTGTCGTATACGGTCAGCGGGTCCAGACCGAAGACTTCCGCTGCGGCTTCAGCGCCCATGATGTCGTGAACAGTCATGGCCTCGTCTGCAAAAGCGTACCGTTTGCCTCTGTATCTGCCTGCTTCCCTCATCATGTCCAGATAACCCAGCCTCATTATCCTTGAGATATTGTCTTTGTCGAAAGTCAGGAAGCTGCCCAGTTCCCATGAGCTTTCCAGCAGGTGGAACTCCGTCCGCAGCTTTGCCTGCCTGACTGTCTCGCCCCTGACTATGCCTGCAGCGTGAAGATCCACTGTGAAGATGCGCTCCGCCCCCTGCTGCAGCGCCATGGTCACAGGCATGTTGTCGGTGTATCCTCCGTCGATGAAGGGACTGCCGTCTATGACGTACCTGCGGGCCGCCGGAAAACATGAAGCACTGGCTGTGATGTAGTCGTTCAGTCTGCCCTCCGGTATATCGTCTGCAAGAAGATACTGTCCGTGCATGGCCGGAAAGTCCACAGCTGTCACCACAAGCCCATAGGTCATCCCCAAGCTGCGGACGCGATCCTCGTCTATATATTCGTCCAGCAGTTCTCTCAGCCCCTCTGTGCCCGCGCCGCCGTGGAGGACTATTTCTCTGGCGTATGCGATGGCCTCCTTTGCAGGAAGTCCCGCGATCTCTGTCTCTTCAAGTTTTTCATCCACGCTTTCAGCGATGTCGTCGTACAGCTTCTTTGAAGTGGCAGTAATGCCGCCGGTGCGGGTATCGCTGGCGTGCTCCGCATATTTATCTGCCGGTCTCTCTTCGCCTGTTCCCTGCACCGGAGCCGCTCCCGTATCCAGGTCGAAGATCATGCCGGTCTGCATCTGCTTCCACAGCCGCTCTGCAAGTTCCGGCTCGTCCTGAGCCACCATCGCCCCGTTGATGGCTCCCACGGAAGTCCCGAATACCATGTCGATCTCTACGCCCAGCTCCTTCAGAGCCTTCCATACGCCGATCTCATAAGCGCCCCGGCTGCCACCCCCGCTGAGCACAAACGCCGTCTTTTTCATGTTCTCACATCCCCTTTCAGCTGATTCGTCAAATACCTGGACATAAAGGCTGATCTTCCAATACGATGCAATTCACCTTTTTCGAAACACCAGTGCATGCGTCAAGTGCTATTATGCCTTTGTCATAGTAAGGTTCAAAGTTCGGATCGCTGTCAAATTCTCCGCCGATACCTTCGTAGTTCGAATGGCCAAACGAGCAATGCCAGTGCCCGCATACTATAGTCTTGTTTTCCTCGATCACACCTTCGTGAGCTACCTCCATTCCATTGATCCAGCGTGCATTCTCCCAGCTGCGTTTATCTGCATCTCGCCACTCATCTATCATCGTATATTCCTTTGCATAACGCCCGTGGTCTGTTATCCCGCACGGGATCCATCCATGTGTAAATATATAATGCTCTGTTTCATAGTAATCTACCATCGATGGCAAAATAGTATGTATATAAGGATCCTGACTGAATGCCTCTCTGACTGCTTCTGCGTCATCATATAAATCGTCGATAGTTGTTCCTGTCAGCTGAAAAAAGGTATCTATCGTCCCATTGGTATGATGATGAAACTGTCGGTAGCTGCCCTCCGCCCAGTTATGTAAAAGTTCTTCCGCAAGATCTTCATGATTGCCTTTTATGAGAATGACCTCGTCCTTTAAAAGACGTTCAAGAACAAAATCCTGCAGTTCAGATGCTTCTGAACCTCTGTCATAGAGGTCACCGCATATCACGAGTTTGTGCGGCTCCTCACATTCAAAATATCCTTTTTCCGTAAGTGCTGTCTTTAATTCACTGAAGTACCCATGTACATCTGCTGTTACATAATATTTCATAAAATTCACTTTACGATTTCTTCTAATTTACAGAGCAGCTCCGGTATATCATTTTTTACTGTGTCATTCCCTCCCGTTATTTAGACATTCCCATATTCGTG
>CAJJPZ010000012.1 GCA_905193765.1 uncultured Eubacterium sp. | reverse complement strand
GGTTGTGGTGATCTCATAAAAACTGCTTGACAGGAGGTCACTTCATAACAGGTGACAAAATAACCATGCTGAATCCTTTATTCACTATCACTGCACTGGCGCTCATCATCGCAGTCGTGCTGATGGAGATCATACTCGCACGCAGATGCAGCTCTTTCAAAGTCGTCATACCTATGATAATCATCGCTGCCATCATATTCGGACTCACTGCATATGCCTCATATCTGAACAAAGGGTATGAATACAGGACCGCACGCCACGAAATGTCTCACGGCTACTATGCCGAGATCACGCTGCTGTATGATCACGGCAAACTCATGGAGTTCAGCGATGTGCGCATATACAACAACGACGGCATACAGGTCGACAGACAATGGGTGGATCCCGAAATCACAGAGGAGACTGACACAGAGCCATATGAAGAAGCCGGATATTTCATAAAAAAATATGATCTGAAAGGCTATTCAACTATATCCGAGTACGATAAGAAAGATATGCTGCGGCTCGGCAGCGTCAGGATATCGCCGGGCTTCATGATCCCGATGCTGATAGCATACGAACTGCCCCTGCTGCTGGCTTTCGCATCGGTGAGGCTCGTTCAGGCCTGCCGCCGCAGGAAAGAAGAACAGCGCAGACTGGAAATAGAGCTTGGACTGTAAAAGGATCTTGCTGTATAATATATATGCTGCTGCGATCACACGATCACAGCAGCATACACTATATCAGTATAAACAGCAGGTGACGATCTATGCACAGAATCAGGATATCAGACATTTCAATGGGACACTATCTCAAGCTTTTCGGACGCTCGGCGATGTTCCTTGCAAGCCTTTCTCTCTATCTCACAGGGAGACTGGCAGAGGAACTGATCCGTGACTTCACGGCAGCCAGAGTCTTCGCTATGTTCATATGGGCGGTATTCATGATCGAAATGCTCATGAAATACTTTCCCCTGGGATTCGAAAGCATGGGATGTCAGAAACAGTTCGCGAAGAATTATATACCGGCAAAGAACGCTGATGATGTCCCCGAAAAAGATCTGAGGATCTACGACCGGGGCGCACTGCTCATTCTCATCTTCTGGATCATGCTCAACGGCATCGTCGCAGTCCTGTATTTCACACATATCATAGACCGTGGCATACTTGTGCTCATAAGCCTGCTTTATTCAGTATCGGATATGATATGCATACTGTTTTTCTGCCCGTTCCAGACATGGTTCATGAAGAACAAGTGCTGTATCAGCTGCCGGATATATACATGGGATTACATCCTCATGTTCACGCCGCTGCTTATGATCAGGAATTTCTTCACATGGTCACTGTGCATCACGGCACTGGGACTGATGCTGCGCTGGGAATACATATACAGGAAACATCCTGAAAGATTTTCCGACAGGACGAACCTCAGCCTGCACTGCAGCAGATGCAGAGAAAAGCTCTGCTCCCACAAAAAACAGCTGCGGTCGTTCCACCGTAAAATAGATTTCAGAGGCAAGCTGGAACGGCATACACACAGACACGTATGATCGGACGCTGCCCCGGATGCAGACACAGACATACTAAAACAGAAAAACTGCCGTACTGCGACGGTGGGATATCATCCCGGCACTTCGCAGCTGCGGCAGTTTTATATTACTCTTTTTATCAAAGACTTACGCTTTGTCATATATGTACACGATAGTTCCGGAGCACCCGGAATATCATCAGTTCCAGAAATCCGTCTCTTCCTTTACACCTATATCCTTTGCAACGAAGTGCGGATCCTTTCCTTCTTTTCTCTGCTTGACATAATCGTTGAGACATCTTATCGCTGTGCCTCCAAGTATGAGTATGGACGGAACGTTTACAACAACGATCATGCCCTGAAGCATATCAGCTGTATCCCATACGAAACCTGCACTTGCGATAGCTCCAACGAATACGATCACTGTAGCCAGCAGTCTGAACACTATCAGCAAAGGCTTCGGAGCTTCTCTTTTGATTATGAATTCCAGACAGCCTTCGCAGTATGAATAGTTGCCGATAAGCGTCGTGAACGCGAACAGCGACATCGCAACAGAAAGGAATACCGGACCGAAGCTGCCCAGTGTATCGTTCATGGACGACTGTACATATCCTGCAGCATCTGCAGCTCCTTCACTGACATATCCGGAAGGATCCACTGAGGTGCTGAGACACATGAATGCGGTAGCCGTACATATGAGCAGTGTGTCTATGAATACAGACAGCATCTGAACCAGTCCCTGTTTTGCAGGATGAGATACGTCAGCCTTCGCAGCAGCATTAGGCGCAGAACCCATACCTGCCTCATTGGAATACAGACCTCTTTTGATACCCCACATGATACATGAACCTGCGAATCCACCGAAAATCGATTTGAAATCAAAGGCACTGCTGAATATGTTCCCGAACATCGTCGGTATGTTCCTGAAGTTCATCACCAGTATGATCAGCGAAACTGCAACATATATCACGCCCATAACAGGTACCATTATGCCTGTTACATTGATCAGACGCTTCGCACCGCCTATGACGATGATACCGAACAGGACTGCAAGTATTATACCTATGACCGCAGGCGTCTTCCCGGCGTCATAGAAGTTGAATACTGCAAATGTCGACTGCAGGTTGTATGCTGCCAGCATGTTGTAGCCCACTGCATATATCAGTATTATCAGTATCGAAAAGATGACTCCCAGCCATCTCTGTTTCAGCGCCGTCTGCATATAGAATGCAGGTCCGCCGTAGCTGGATCCGTCGTCCGCCCTTTTCTTGTAGATCTGGGCCAGTGTCGATTCGACAAATGCTGTAGCACCGCCGATGAATGCGGTCATCCACATCCAGAATATCGCTCCCGCGCCTCCGAGACAGATAGCAGTGGCAACGCCTATTATGTTGCCTGTACCGACTCTCGACGCTGTGGATACCATCAGCGCGCCAAAAGAAGAAATACCGTTTTCTTCTTTCGGTTTTTCCATTATTACGCTCAGCGATTCCCTGAAAAGCCTCACCTGGATAAACTTGCACCTGAACGTGAAATACAGTCCTCCGATAATAAGCAGAAGCGGTACGAACCACGGCCTGTACAATATGTCACTTACAGCCATGATACCTGAATGAATACTCTCCAACATAAAATATCAACTCTCCTCTAAATAATAAAACATAAGAATTACGAAAGTGCATGTCATCCTTTAAAAAGACCGCACATTGATATTCTATCAGACATCACAGCTTATTTCAAACGATAATCAGAAAAGCCTCTATACGAGCTCACCATTCCTCCGACTTGCTGCATTCCGAAAATATGCGGTTTCCTCAGCACATGCTCCTCAGCTGCTCCGGTCTGACATATATGACCGTCCCGCCGGGAGGCTCTATCTTCTCATCACCGTATACCACCCATATAGCTTTAAGGTATCTGTCAGGGACAGGCGCCTGCCCGTCCGTAAATATTATCCTGTTGTCCACCCTGAGAGTGAATGCACCTGCGGCTGCATCGAAGTCCGTTCCGCCCCCGCCCATGAATTCCATCTCTTCGATGTCCTTTTCAGTCCTTATGTCATGGAATCCGTAGAAGACCGTATCGAAACAACCCGCTTTCATTTTGGAAAAGGACAGTATGTGTCTGCATTCTCTCAGGAAGTTCCTCAGCAGCTCATCGTCCACCGACCAGCTGGTATCAAGAACGATCTCCGTTTCCGGAACGGGGATCTCCTCCAGCACAGGTCTGACTATGCCGTCTTCCAGCACGGCGTTGGTATATGACCAGTCCACGCCATAGTTGATGGTATCCTGCAGCAGCAGACGCCAGTCTATGAAATGCGGAGCCGAGCCTATGTCACCCACGGTCCTTTCCTCCTGCCTTACCGCGTTCCCTGAATCCGACTCTTTGTCCTCTACAAGAGCCTCCTCGTCATCCTCGGAGCCTTCGCCTTCATTTTCCTCATGAAGCAGCTCATGATCTTCGTCCTCATCATCTTCATCTCCCGCTTCAGGACGTACCCCCTCCTGGCCGACTGCAGGGTTTTCACGGCCTTCCATCTGTCCGTCTATCAGATCCATATCCAGCTTCTGACTTAGCAGTATCTCATAATACTCCTCGGCATCGTGATCGATAGCTTCTGGATAGTCGATCCCACCGGGGATCATCTCCATCCCGTCACGCTTCAGCATCTGGTTTATCACAGCATCTGTGGCGTCCGCCCATACGGCAGGATCCTTGCCGGCGCCTCTGGATGCGTGACCGAAAGCGATATGGCAGAGCTCATGTGCCAGCACGAACATCTGATGTCCGTCAGAAAGTCCGGCCAGGTATTCCGGATCGTATAAAACATTCCTGCCGTCATTGCTCACAGTCCCGATACCTGCTGTCTCTATATATCCCGCGCCTGCCGCCAGACTGCCGAAGAACGGATACGCAGCCGTGATCCTGCGCTTCAGTGTCGTGATATCGTATGTCATTTCTCTGCCTCCGGCTGTACGAAGGAATCGAATACAGCTCTGAACTCTTCACCAAGCCCCGATACGAACCTCCTCACAGTTTCTATCTCATCGCCTTTTGCCTGCGTCAGTCCCACTGTCGTTGCATATCTGCGGGAAGTATCCATGGTCTCTATATCCCTGTCACTGTAGTTTCCGTTCAGGACATCCTCCACCGTTATGACCGGCTGACTGCAGAACCGCACGAATTCGTCCGTTATATCCTCGCCTATCAGCGATCTCAGCATTTCCGGACTACCTGTAGTGTAAAGCATCTTCGACGCCATCTCCCATTTTCTCGGATCTGCGTTAGGCGTCTCTCCATTATATTCACTCCTCAGCGTTTCACCCTTCCTGTATGCTATATACGCGTAGATCGCAGGATGTATATCGTTTTCCCTTGCCCATTTAAGCCATTTCTCTGTAGTCGTATTTATATACACATGAGCGAACCTGTTGAAAAACGGCGCTGCCAGCTGATGCGCTGCCAGAGAGTCCTGCATATCGTTTCCGGCAGCGACAACTCTGGCGTTGTCAGGGAGTTTCCATGTACCGTTGACCTCTCTGTCCAGCACGATGTTGAACGCCATACCCTGTATACTCGGAAGCGCGTTGTTTATCTCATCGAAAAACACCACATGCAGCTTATCCGGCTCCTGCTCGCATTTTTCCTTTACTTTGCGGAACCATACAGGCGGGATGTCTATCATCTCTCCTGTGGACTGGTTGTACACACTCCTGCCGTTGAGACTGTCAGGGGTCGCATTGCGCAGATATATTATCTCGCATGTGGGATCTATCTGTTTCACCCTGGCGCTCTTGCCCTCCGATGAAGGTCCGTGCAGGAACACCGCCACATCGCTCTCGATGGCCCCTCTTATTATGTCTTCCTCGCTGACCTCTCCGAAAGTCAGGCCATACGGATTGCGCCTTTCGGCAGCCCGCTTTGCATCTGCCTCATACCTGGCTTTTTCCTCCGGAGTCAGCTCCTTCAAAACTCCCGGTATGATATCCGTTGCAAATGTAGTATTCAGATATCTGTATATATCTGTCTTTTCAAAATTTCCATCATAATATTTTTCATGAGAAAACATCAGACCCGCTGCCGGTATGATCCGGCTTATCAGCAGACCTGCCCTGTCGTCCCAAAGCCATTTCAACGGAGATACGGCTATCCATACTATATCCCCGCTGCTGTACTTTTTCCCGTCAGACAGCTGATGCGCTTCCTCCGGCAGATAGACCGTTCTGATATATTTGCTGCCGTCGCGCTGGAACTCATCGTACTGTGAGCAGTATTTCTTCCCGGTCTTTATCAGCCTGCCGTCCATGAAGTCCTGCTCGAGTTCCCCTGCCAGCGTCCTGTCCGCTGCATACTGAGGATATTCGCCGTACACGATCTCGTCGAATCCCGATATATCTCTGGCTGTGCTGCAATCCAGCTGCGAGAGATCTGCGCATTCCATGACCGGACGCATCCCGCCCCTGGAATCCGGGTACACCATCCGCTGGCTGCCGTCGCGATCCACTGCGCATACATCGCCGTATCCCGAAGCAGACGACAGGAACCATCTGCCAGTCCTGTCTTCACTTATGTCCGCACCGGAAACGATCGCAAGATCCGATACGATGCACGTCGCACCAATAGTTTTTATGACATCGGTCTTCCCGTCTCCGAAGACCTCTTCCTGTGAAAGTAATCTGTAAGTATGCTCCATAATTCTACCATCCTTGTTATGACATATATCTTAATGATACACTATTCAGTGGTTCTCCGTAAGAGCCAATATATGATCATTTCAAGGGGACGGTTTTTCTTGCTGTCTTTCTATGAGCCTGTACTGTCCCGGCGTCATGCCAGTCTGCTCCCTGAACTTTTTCGTATAGTAGCTCTGATCCGAAAATCCGCATTCCTGGGCGATCTGTGCAATATCCCCGTCGGTGCCTGCCATCAGTTCCATGCTTTTATGGATACGATACCGGTTCAGATATCCGAATATCGTCTGGCCTGACTTTTTCCTGAAATACCTGCAGCATTCACTCCGGCTTATCCCCGTATACGCCGCTATCTCATCGAGGGTGATGTTCCCGGAATAGTGCCTCTGCAGATACATGAGCATTTCCCTGAACCGGTCGTCTGCAGATCCGGTCTCCCTCCTGATGTCGCTTCCAAGAAAGCTCCGGAGCCTTTTCCATATACGCAGCACGTTCCCGGCGATCTCGAATTCATAGCCGGCTGCCTTTTCTTCGAAGTCTTCTGCCATGTTGCGCAGTATATCCAGGATCTCCGCACCCTGACGGATCTGCCGGTCTATCCTTTTACCACAGAGGCCTGTCTCCTCCGACACCGGCAGCACACTTTCTTTATAAAGGTCTCCCTTTTTGTCGGTGCAGAGAAAATCCGGCGGAAAATCCAGGCAGAAAAACACCGTGTCTTCGCTGCATGGTCTTGCCATATGCACGCAGCGTGAATTTATGAATATCCCTTCTCCCGAGTCCGCCGTTATCTGCTGATTTCCTGTGTTCCACACCACTGCGCCGCTTATGGTCAAGCAAAGCTGGAATTCCACATGCCAGTGCCAGTCTATATGGTCATAAGTTCCCGATGTGGACTCACTGAGGTAACATGACACCGGGAATCCGGGGATGTTCTTCGTTATTTCCTGTCTGCTGCGATCTGTGTTTATATTCTTTGCTTTCATTATCCTTCTCTCTCGTATATGTTGCTGTGTCCAGAATCCATGCCTTTGCGCAATATTTTTATAATTATTTGCGAATATCGCCATATAACTGACGTCAATATATCAATATGATTATTATATCAGTACAGGAGGGCGAAATCCAATGAACAAAAAAAATTATATCAGAGGGATACTGTTTGCATCTGCCGGCAGCATAGGCTGGGGCGTATCCGGCGTATGCTGCCAGTATCTTTTTATGGAATACGATCTGGACTCAGGATGGCTCACCGCTGTCCGCATGGTGCTTTCGGGCATAGCGCTGCTCATCATTGCAATTCCCGGCGAGGGCAGAGGCATACTCAGGATATGGACATCCCGTTGCGACATCATGTGGCTTCTGGCCTTCGCACTGCTTGGGCTGCTGATGTGCCAGTATACGTTCCTGGGGGCTGTGAAATATTCCAACTCTGCCACTGCCACAGTGCTACAGAGTCTGAACGTTATCATAATGGCAGTGCTCGTAGCAGCAAGGAATCGCAAACGCATGAGCGCCGCGCAGACAGCTGCGGTCTTTCTGGCTCTGGCCGGTACATATCTGATCGCGACCGGAGGCAATCCGGGAAGCATGGATCTCTCCGCCGCAGGGCTTATTTTCGGTATCCTTGCAGCCGTCGGCGTCGTCACATACACGCTGCTGTCGCGCCCCATCATATCCACTCACAGCAATCTGCCTGTGACGGGCTGGGGCATGCTTACCGGAGGTGCAGTCCTCTTTCTGGCTTCCAGGGCGTGGGTCATACCTGAAGGGCTCGATCTTACGGCATTGGGCATGATCGCTATCATCGTGCTTATCGGGACTGCCGGTGGATTTTCGGCATTCCTTGAAGGCGTAAGGTATATCGGCCCTGTCAAGGCCACGCTGATCGGATGTCTCGAACCTGCTTCCGCGACAGTTCTCTCTTCGCTGTTCCTTGGAACGCGCTTCACGCTAGCAGAACTCATCGGGTTCTGCGCCATCATCCTTACTGTGTTCCTCTCGGTTTCCGGAAAAAAAGAATGATGATCCCAGCCGTGCAGATCACGAGCTCCAGTCCCGGAACTATAGGTTCCTGTTTTGTTGATTTGCATAATATATCGCATTTTTCCCGAAATGTTTCCCACCTTTTTTCCCACTTTTCCCACCCGAAACAGGTGTTTTCAGTTGGTACACCATCAGGGGTTTTCACAGCCACTTCGTGCCTGCCGTCCTGCGCTCGGCTCAGCCGTGCTCGGACAATGAGTCTCCACCGGAGACTCATTCCCTTTCGCCTTTCTGGCCGAAGAGCCGTAAGGCGATTCGTTAGACAGAACGGACAGCAGCGAACGAAGTGAGTCGGAGTGAACGAAGTGAACGTTGTGTTCGAACCCCTGACAGTTTTTACACGAAAAAACAGAGTACCTTTTTGATACCCTGTTTCTCGTTGGTACACCATCAGGGGTTCGAACCCTGGACACCCTGATTAAGAGTCAGGTGCTCTGCCAGCTGAGCTAATGGTGCTTATTTGTTTTATTTCCGTTTGTTCTTTCCGTATCGAACAATAAAAATTATACCGCTAATACAGGCTTTTGTCAACAATTTTTTTCATTTTATCTCAAGTTTTATGTTTCGCATATTTTAATGTTTTGAAAAACAGCAAATTCAGATTGATAAACGCTGAATAAATTGATATAAATTTATTTGTGTGCAGAAGCACATCCGTGTCTTTGAAAAGATATATCCAGACGTTATTACAGGACAACAATTTAATAATTATAAAAACATATCCACGAAGGCTATAAGTATCATGAATGAATATAAATGCCTTTCGTGGTTTTTTATGGCGTCATAAAAGTTCTCTTGGTCCATCTGAAAATATGCGACAGAGCTACTTTTGTTATTGTTGTCAGCAACAGATCGGCCGATCCGTAAAAGAAAGGACAAAAAATGAATGAATACGTTAATGTAACTCCCATTACCCAAAGGGAAAATCTCCGGAAGAGATCATGTCGGCGGTATCTGCGGACATAATTACGGCAGCATGATTTCTCCGGCTGTACAAACAATGCTGAAGTGTCAGGTAACGGGTTTGATACCGTAGGCATCACCGGATACAGCCAGCTTGCTTCTGTAACAGATTCTGTGAACAAAGACACTGTTTCAGGAAATGAAAATACAGGCGGTATCGCCGGCAAGATCTCGGCATCAGGAACAGCAGACCTTTACTGCAAAATGGAAACGTCAGACTGCAAAGATGGCAAAATCAAAGGTAAGCGGTTACAAGATCAGATACAGCACATACTCAAGCATGAAAAATGCAAAAATAAAAACAATAAAAGGATATAACAAATCTCATACAAAGGTGACAGGACTGAAATCCCATAAAAATATTATGTGCAGATCCGAACATATAAAAAAGTTTCTGGTAAAAATCACCATTCAAAATGATCTGCATGCCAGAGAGTATATCTCAAATAAGAATTGCTTACAACTTGTATTTGCTTTATCCGGTCGCTGCCTGTAAAATCATATCATAAGAGTATATCATCATATTCACAGGGGGAAAATTATTTATGAAATACTATGATCAGTACAGAGAAAAGCTCCGCACGCCTGACGAGGCGGTCAAAGTCGTCAAAAGCGGAGACTGGGTGGAATACACCACGGCCAACGGCTTTCCGGTGCTTCTGGACGAAGCTCTCTCCAGGAGAAGAGACGAGCTCACAGACGTCAAGATAAGAGGCAATCTGATCTTCGGGCCGATACAGGTGGTGGAGTGCGACCCCGAGCGCGAGCATTTCATATACAACAGCTGGCACTGTTCCGCATATGAACGGAAACTCTGCGACAAGGGACTCTGCAACTACATACCGATGGTTTTCAGGAACGTTGTCCAGTACTACAAGCATTTTCTTGATATAAATGTCGCTATGATCGCAGTGACGCCTATGGATGACCACGGGTATTTCAATCTGTCCGGTGCCACGGGCATCGCCAAGGGGATACTGGACAAGGCCGATGTAGTCATACTCGAGGTGAACGAGAACCTTCCTAAGATATACGGTGCTATCGGTGACAGCATCCACATATCCGAAGCTGATATAGTAGTGGAGGGCAAGCACGGTCCGCTGTACCAGGTAGCTCTGGATGAGCCTACGGAAACAGATATAAAGATAGCCGAAAACATAATGCCGTATATCTCCGACAGTTCAACGCTGCAGCTTGGTATCGGCGGCCTGCCGGGAGTCATTGGTCGCATGATCGCCGACTCTGACCTGAAAGACCTGGGGATGCACACCGAGCTTTGTTCAGACGCTTACTACTATATACACGAAGCCGGTAAACTAACCAACAGATATTCATCACTGAACCCGGGCAAAGGCGTGCTGGGCATCGCTTTCGGCACCGAGACACTTTACGAATGGATCCACGAGAACCCGGGAATAATCTCCTATCCGCTGGAATACGTTAACTCCCCGGAGATAATAGAGAAAATCGACAGGATGATATCCATCAACAGCTGCATATCAACGGATCTCTATGGGCAGGTCTGTGCGGAAAGTTCAGGCACGAGACAGATAAGCGGCACCGGCGGCCAGCTGGACTTCCTCACCGGAGCAGCCATGTCCAGGGACGGCAAGGCCTTCATCTGCATGCCTTCGGTTTTCAGGGAAAAGGACGGCACGCTGGAATCCAATGTAAAACCGGTATTCAACGGCGATATCGTCACCTCTCCGAGGAGCCAGATGTATTATCTCGTAACGGAGTATGGTGCCGTAAATCTGGTTGGCAGGAGCACCTGGGAACGCGCCGAGATGATAATCTCCATAGCTCATCCCGACTTCCGGGACGAGCTGATAAAAGCCGCCGAGAAACAGAACATATGGCGCAGATCCAACAAACGCTGATGCGAAGCGACTGAAACACCTTCTATCAACAATTATCGAATCAAGTACATAAAAAAACGGATGATCTTTCACCCGTTTTTTTCTTTATACCCGACTATCCTGTATGTCTTCTTGCCGTTGTTCTTCGCCTGATACAGTGCTCTGTCTGCAAATTCGAAAAGCTCGTCATAGCTGTGCTTCCCTGCTTCTGCAGTCACGAATCCGATGCTGCATGAAGTCTCTACCGAAAGTTCTTCGGACGCCCTCTGCTGCAGTTTTGTCTGTATCAGATCGGCCTTTTCACTGAGCACCTTGCGGTCTGCGGTGTCCTTGATGAACACCACGTACTCGTCTCCGCCGAAACGTCCCAGTATGTCTGTTGATCTGAAAGTTTCACTGAGTATACGCCCCTCCAGCTGGAGCAGCTTGTCTCCCATGTTGTGCCCGTAGTTGTCGTTGATCAGTTTGAAATCATCCATGTCAACTATGCACATGGCATGAGGCGTCCTCATTCCCTTGGTGTCCAGATACTCGTCAACAGCTTCTCTGAAGAATTCCTTGTTCAGCATGCCCGACAGAGCATCTCTGGTGCTGAGATCCTGATACCGCTGTCTGAGCCTGTAGTCCTTGAGTCTCAGGTTCAGTATGATCTGGATTATTACCATGGAAAACACGAAGCCCACGATAGAATTGAATATATCGTACTGTGCCACCTCCGGTACCTTGAAATGATTCTCCATTATCAGATACAACAGTTCTGTGGCCGACAGCATCGCATATATGTACTTCTGAGGTATTATGAAAAGTGTAGGCAGCACGATATACATCATTGGCATATATGACGCCGGCGTGGTATAGCTGGCAAATACATCCACCGCCATGCAGAACGACAGTATGATCGCATCAAAAATCAGACACAGGAAAAATACGACCCAGTAATTTTTATTCTTTTTTCTGATATATATCCATGCTGCTGCCGAACATGCCGTAAGCGCCGGCAGGAACATGACGTGCTGTATCCTGAGATTCCAGTCCTTAACTACTATCGGAGTCAGTATGTAACAGAAGATTATCAGCGCGACAGCAGCCGTACTTATGGTCTTGAGATTCTTTATGTTGCTCTCAGCTGCTTCTGCACGTGTTTCTCTGTAATATGCATTTCTTCTGCCCGATCTGTCTCCTGATGTCAGTGCCTTTACATCCATAATGCTTTTCTCCGAATCGTGATGATCAATAAATTGCTTATTATTTTTAAACATATCTTCTGTATTATACAACATATATGTGACGATAGATTCAAAAATATTGGCGATTTTAAAAATTATTTATTTTTCTATCACAAAAATTCTAACCGTGAAATGATCATTTTATGGACAGTCCACTGCTCATTCCCTGTTCATTATTTTACGTTCGAACCTGTCGGCGTCGTTGAACCGCCCCATCACGACTATGGCGTCATCTTCTTCAAGTATCTGTCCCGGTTTCACATCAGCCACGGTGATATCCGGCTCTTTTTCCAGGGCTATGAGCTTCAGCCCGTACTTTTCCAGCTCAAGTTCTCTTACTGTATGCCCGTAAAAATGCCTTCCCACTTTTATCTCTGAAACGACATGATCACCGTTCAGACGCATCAGATCAATAGCTTTCGATCCGTTGAGTACTGCTGCAAGCCTTGTTGCTGTTTCGCGCTCAGGATGCACCACTTCTGCACCTATCTTCTCAAGGATCATACCATGTTCTATGCTGTCGGCCTTGGCTATGACCCGGGGAACGCCCAGCGTCAGTATATGGAGCGTCGTCATGAGACTGACATCTATCTTCTCGGCTATACACACTATCGCTGTATGACACTCGCTTATGCCTGTATCCTCCAGGGACTCCCTTGTCAGATGGAGCATATGGTACGCGTCCTGGACATACGGCCTCACCTGCCTCAGCTTGTTCTCATTGCTGTCTATCACCATCACATCCGTCCCAAGCTCCGCCAGAGAACGCGCCAGAGACATACCGAAACGCCCCAGCCCGATCACCGCGAATCCTGATCTGCTTTTCCTTTTCATGCAAAATCTCCCTTCCGCTGCACCCTCTGCGCAGCATATCTCATATCACCCTATCATCATATCTTCTTCAGAATACCTGCATGCAGGCACTTCTCTGCTCATCCATACCGTGGCCAGTGTCAGTGCACCGAGCCTTCCGGTGTACATCGTCAGCGACAGCAGCACTTTGCTGGCTGCGCTGAGATCCGGCGTTATCCCGGTGGAGAGCCCCGTCGTCCCGTAGGCGCTCACCACCTCGAAGGCTATCTGCTGGAACGTCAGATCAGGTTCCAGCATACATACCACGAACACCATTCCCACTATCACGGAAGCCGCCATGGTGAACACCATGAAAGCTTTGGTCACCGTACTGGCAGGTATGGTCCTGCCAAAAGCTTCACAGTGCCTGTTGGAGACTATGCTGTGCGCTTTTCTCATCAGCACGAAAAAGGTCGTGGTCTTGATGCCGCCTCCTGTGGATCCCGGCGAGGCTCCGATGAACATCAGTACCATCAGCACCAGGAGTCCCGCAGTGCTCATGGAACCCACAGGCACACTGGCAAATCCGGCAGTTCTGGCCGACACGCTCTGGAAGAACGCATCCAGCCACGAGAAGCTGCTGCCCTCGGAAATTCTCAGCAGCAGCATGCCGGCTATTATCAGCCCGATAGTTGTTGTCGTGACGGCCTTGGTCTGCAGCGACCACCGTTTCGGTGGCTTTCCCGATACCATCTCGGTTATCACGAAAAATCCCAGACCTCCGAATATTATCAGCGCACTGGTGACAGCACAGAGCCATGTGTCGTCCTGATAATTCACGAGGCTGTTGCCGTTTCCCAGCACATCGAACCCTGCGTTGTTGAAAGCGGCTATGGAATGGAATATGCTGACTCTCACAGCTCCTGCAAAGGAATAATCATGGCTGAATGAGAAAAAGCTGCATGCAGCTCCCGCCAGCTCAAATGCCACCGTGACATAGAGCACGGCCTGCACAACGCCTTTAATCCCCTTTCCCGATGAAAGGTTCAGAGCTTCTTTTATAAGTCGCTGGCTCCTCATGCTGAACCTGCCTCCTGCTGCAAGTATTATTATCACACCGATGGAGGTTATACCCAGACCTCCGATCTGTATCAGTACCGCCAGCACGATCTGCCCGAACAGTGAAAATTCAACACCCGGATCCACACACACCAGTCCTGTGACACAGACTGCGCTGGTGGATGTGAACAGGCTGTCCACAAAAGATATACCCGTTTTGTCAGCAGACGCCACAGGCATCATAAGCAGCACTGTACCCAGCAGTATTATTATCAGGAATCCGGCCGCGATCATACGTCTCGGCCTGAGCCGCTTGGATCTCATCTATCATATCTCCCTCGTATAATATTTAAGGACGCCCGAAGGCATCTCTTTGCGTCTATGCATCAGTTATAATATACCATCCGGCTGTTTTTTTAGTCAATTGCTATTTATCAAAGTTCGACCGGTGATGGCGGTCGAACGGGATTTTCTTTTTTTTGACTTTCCATGATAATGGCTTTGTGCTAAAATCACATAGTATGATATATCAGATGTATGTAAAGGATCAGGTACATGAGACTCAATAAATATATAGCAGCTGCAGGCGTATGCAGCCGCAGGAAGGCAGATGAACTTATAGCTAATGGCAACGTCAGGATAAACGGAGCCGTGATGAAAGAGATGGGATACGATGTGGCTGACGGCGATACTGTCCAGGTCAACGGCAGAACCATCAGCGCAGCCTCTAAAAAAGTATATGTGGCTGTGAACAAGCCCCTTGGATATATCACGTCCATGGATGACGACCGCAGCCGGGCTACGGTGGCGGAGCTGGTGGCGGATATCCCGGAAAGACTTTTCCCGGTGGGCAGACTGGACTACAACACCACAGGTCTGCTGATAATGACCAACGACGGCGACCTGACATATACCCTTACCCACCCGAAGCATGAGGTATGGAAGACATATATCGCCACCGTGTCCGGGGTCATCTCGGACAACCGCATAGCCAGACTCCGTAAAGGTGTCGATATCGGCGGATTCGTGACTTCCCCTGCAAAGGTCAGAGTCATAAAACAGATGCCGCGCCACGCCGTTGTGGAGATCAGCATCCACGAGGGCAAGAACAGACAGGTCCGCAAGATGTTCGCCGCTGTAGGCAATAAAGTCCAGGAGCTGGAAAGGGTGTCCATCGGCGATATCAGACTTGGGAGACTTATGAGCGGTCACTACCGCAAGCTCACAAGAGAAGAGATAGAATATCTCAAGAGCCTGTAGGACCCGCACTGCGCTCAGATCCCGGATCATTTTCTTTCGATGAAAACAGCTCGGATCCTGCAAGTCATGCAGTGTCAATACGAGCAAACCAAAACGAGAGCATTTCTCCGTATGTCGTGTCATACAGAGCTGCCCTCGTTTTTTATTATGTAGGAAATATCGTTCTCGATATTCCCGGAATATCAACAAAAGTTTCATATGATAATACGTGGCGAAGCCACTTTTGTTCTTAAATTCCGTTATGCAGGAAACTGTCTCATAAAGCTCACGCGAGCCTGCATATATCATGCTGTGTCAGAGCCTGCTTCGTGCTCCGTCTGCCCCGGCAGGATCTACCTGCCCCATTTTGCTATCAGTTCAGGCATGATATCATATACATTTCCGACGATACCGTAATCTGCTGCCTTGAAGATCGGTGCTTTAGGATTCTTGTTGATGGCTACGATCACCGATGATCCCTTCATGCCTGCCAGATGCTGATTCATGCCGGAGATGCCGCATGCGAAGTAGATATCCGGTGCAACCTTCCTGCCTGTCAGGCCTACCTGATCTGCCTCGTCTGCCCATCCCATGGACACTGCACCTCTTGAGGCCGCAAAAGTGCCGCCTGTGACTTCGGCCAGCTGTCTCACAAGATCGAGGCTTTCAGTCTTTTTGAAACCTCTGCCGCCTGAGCAGATGATCTCGTCCTTCTCAACATCTGCCAGTGCATCTATGAGCTGATCCACGGTTTCGAAAATCACGGCCGGCGCCTTTTCTTCCTTCGGTGCCTTTTTCTTAGGGAATATCTTTCCTGAGATCACCAGTTTCATAACTTCCGATGTACCTTCATAAATCTGGGTGATCTTGGCATCTCTCATATACCTTTCTATAGGGAGATCCTTGATATACCCGTATCCGCCGTGGAACTGAACGGCCTTCACAGTAACATCCATCGCTGTGGATGAACAGGAAAGTTTAGCCTTTGCAGCTGATTCTGTGGTCCCCGGAAGACCATTCTCCCTGATATATGCAGCTTTGTAAAGCAAAAGTCTCGATGCATCTATTCTTGTCTCCATCTCTGCCATTTCGAATGCCATAGCCTGGAATCCGCTGAGCTTCTTGCCGAACTGTTCCCTGTGCTGCATGTATTCCACTGTTCTGTCAAAAGCACCCTGGGCTATTCCAAGAGCCTGCGCTGCGATACCTAGCCTTCCCACATCAAGAGAAGTCATTGCCACCTTGAAGCCTTTGCCCAGCTCTCCCAGCAGGTTTTCCTTCGGCACGATGCAGTCATCGAATACAAGCTCCGATACGACGGAACCTCTGATGCCCATCTTGTCCTCTGTCCTGCCCTTGTAAAATCCAGGCATACCCTTTTCCACGATGAAGGCACTGATACCCTTCGTTCCTTTGGACTGATCCGTCATGGCCATGACAACATACACGTCTGCTATGCCGCCGCCTGAAATGAACACCTTGGAGCCGTTCAGCAGGTAGTGATCGCCCTTGTCCTCTGCGATGGTCTGCTGCATTGCGGCGTCGGTGCCTGCGTTAGGCTCAGTGAGTCCGAACGCTCCTATCTTCTCTCCCCTGAGCAGGTCAGGAAGATATTTTCTCTTCTGTTCTTCTGTGCCGTATGTGAATATCGGCCAGCAGCACAGTGCGTTATGCGTCTGAACTATGACACCGTGAGACGGGCAGATCTTTGATATCTCTTCCACTGCCATGACATATGTGACATAGTCGAGACCGCTGCCGCCGTATTCCTTCGGGAACGGCATGCCCATGATCCCCATTTTACCGAGTTTCTTCACAGTCTCCAGCGGATACTCCGCATCCCTGTCCATCTTATTCAGGATCGGAGCTATCTCCCTCTCTGCGAAGTCTCTGAGCATCGCCTTTATCTCAAGCTGTTTTTCAGAATAACCAAATTCCATAGTTTCGCCTCTCTTTCAATAGATACAAATACGCTTCAAGTTCATTATAGCATGCCGGAGGCGATATTGGTACCTGATAAAATTTTCACACTTCGCCATGCAAATTCTGCTATAATGGAAATATCGGATTTTAATATCGCACTGAAGCTTATCGCAAAGTCAATAACGCGGGAGGAACACAGCATGAGAATTTTTGAAAGCAGAAACGGAGACACCGTCACCCTGAGATTAAGAGGAAGGCTTGAGGTAAATACCGCCCCATACCTTCGGGAGGCAATGGCCGGGATAGACCCGGAAAAAGAAAAGCTCGTACTGGATCTGTCGGAACTTGAATACATCTCGGCAGCAGGCGTCAGGGAGCTGATGATATGTCAGACCCGGATGGGTGAAGGCCGGATGGATATAACGAAGATATCCAGATCGCTGATGGAGGTCTTCGAGCTCACCGGATTCGATAACATACTGCCGGTATCCAAAGAAGATGTACAGGTGCCGTCGTACATGGGCGTATCCTTCAAATCACTGCTGGAGCGCAAGGCCACTATGAAAGGCGACAAGGTGGTCCTGGTGGATCGTGACAGCAGCTGGACATGGAGCCAGATAAACAAATGCGCCCAGATCATGGCAGTGGATCTGTCGTATATGGGTATAAAGAAAGGCACCCGTGTTGGACTTTGCGGAGCCAATTCCGTAGGCTGGATAATATGCTTCTTCGCACTGCAGAAGCTGGGTGCCATGACAGTGCTGCTGAATTTTGCACATAAACCTGCTGAGATAGCAAGGATCTCGGGCCTCGGCGACATCGAATATCTCTGCTACGGCCAGATGACCGCCATGACTGACGATTTCGAATATATCAAGGATGTCAGGGCCTGCGACGACAACAGGATACTGAAATTCTTCAGCATCCAGAACCCTGTGCTGTACCTGCAGCGTCTCGGCGAATACGAGATCGTCAAGGACTACTACCACGAACCGGTGGATGCCGATATGCCAAGCGTCATGCTTTACACCTCAGGTTCCACAGGCACGCCTAAGGGAGTTATGCTGTCTTCGTACAATCTGCTGCGTTCCGCTGACGTGAGCCGTGAAGCTCAGCAGCTCACTGAAGACGACCGCCTGTGCCAGGCGCCGCCGCTTTTCCATATATTCGGGCTTGTGTTCGGACTGCTCTCTTTCCTTCTGGCCGATGCAAAGGTCTATCTGCCGGAATCCATCCACAGTTCCGATCTTATCAGGACCATCGAGGAAAACAGATGCACCGTCTACCATGCGGTGCCGACCATGATGCTGATGCTGCTGGAAAGCAGTGACTTCAAACCTGAAAAAGTAGCGTCTGTCCGCTGCTCCATGCTGGCGGGAGCGCCTACCAGCCCTGCTCAGATGAAGCATATGCAGGAAATGATGCCGGGCAACCACTTCATGCAGGTATACGGCCTCAGTGAGATAGCACCTGCCACTATCACTGAATACGGCGATATCCAGGAACATCTGCTGGATACTGTCGGCAAGCCTGTTATCTGCTGCGAGCTGATGATAAGGGATATAAATACGGGCAAAGAGTGTGCTCCGGGCGAAGTGGGCGAGATCCTGATAAAGGGATTCAACATGATGCTGGGATATTACAAGCTGCCGTACAGCAGCCAGCCGATAGACGAGGACGGATGGCTCCGCTCCGGCGACCTGGGAACGATAACAGAGGACGGCTATCTGACGATCTCCGGAAGGCTGAAAGAGCTGATAATCAGAGGCGGAGAGAACATCATGCCTAACGAGATAGCCGATGCTGTCGTAAAACTCGACGCTGTCAAAGACGTCAAGGTGGTGGGCGTGCCAAGCGAATTCTACGGTGAAGAAGTCGCTGCCTGCATCAGGCTCCGGGAAGGCGCAGTGTTCGATGAAGACGAGGCAAGGAAGCAGCTGGCTGAAGATCTGGCGAAATACAAGATACCGTCATACTTCTTCTGCTACGACAGCTTCCCTACACTGCCAAGTGGCAAGATGGACAGCGTCCGCCTGAAAAAAGAAGCTGCTGAAAAAGCTGCTGCACTGGGGAAATGATCTCTCAGCGAAACGCTGACCGGCAAGTCATGACGATCTGGAACAAAAGTGGCTTCGCCATGTATTATCATATGAAACTTTTGTCGATATTCCGGAAATATTGAAAATAATATTTCCTGCATAATAAAGGAGGCATTGCAGCACGCCGCTGCAGATACTATAGCGATGCAAAAGAATCTTGAAATTATGCGTAACGTGACGGCGTTTTCCTGTCTGCTTGCTGTCTGTGCAGTGCTCATGATGTTCATGAGCGGCTGCGCAGGCGCAGGCGTATCCACAGCCACAGAAGATGATATAAAAAGTGCTGTTGAAAAAGGCCTTGAAGCCAGATGGGATTATCAGAACAGTAACGGAGCATATAAGCTCAACAGCAAAGAAACGATGTCCAGTCTGAAGAAATACTATGAACGCTCCATCGACAATGAGCTGAAATACATCGGAAAATATAAAGACGCCGATTTTGAAAACGCCGATCTCGGCGACGCAGCTCTCGGATACATAAATAGCCTGGAAAAACAGCAGAATCTGCTTTCCAGCGATATAAAGGATTACTGGACGCTCAAGTACGATCTTAAAGCCTATCAGTGGTATGGGACTAAAGCTTTGAAACAGCTGAACGACATCTGCGGATTCGAATTTTCGGACGACTATCAGATAGAATTCGACCAGATGATGAATGACTCAGACGATGAGAATATGTCTGACGATCCGAAACAGGTCACGGAAGCATTTACGATAGAAAGCCAGACGGTGGAAAACGATAACGGCAGCTGCCAGCCGACGGTAACAGTAAAGAACAACACGGACTTTGCATACGACTGCTATGCACTGGTCTACCGTGTCAAATCAGAAGACGGGACTGTCATCGAATCTGGACTGTACGACTATATCTACAAATTCGAGGCAGGCTCCGAAATGAAGACAATCTACAGCGGTCCTGAGCTTAAACCGGGATATATATATGAAGCATACGGATACGCCGTTGAAGAGACCGAAGACGACGAATATGTCGGCGATACGATGAAACTGCCGGAACCGGTCACCATCAGGATAACAGAATGATATATCCTCAGGATGAATCATGAATACATACGTTCCAAGCATCGATCATGCAAGACTATCAAAAACGAGATACCATACAGACTGACCCTCATCAGCCGGTGCGGTATCCCGTTTTTCTTTCGATCGTACTATTTCATGATATAAAACTGTCTCGGATCCTTCCACGAATATCCAGATATGACAAACATACATATAGGTCTTTCGCCTGTATTTTATGATCCGTTCGTTGTGCTCATATTTTTATTCATTGAACAGCGGTGTTGAGAAGTATCTCTCTGCTGTGTCCGGGAGCACTGTCACAACGGTCTTGCCCTTGCCCAGCTTCTTTGCCAGCTTCAGTGCTGCTGCCACGTTGGTACCGCTGGATATACCGCACATGAGGCCTTCCATCCTTGCCAGATTCTGTGCTGTAGTGATGGCTTCTTCATCTGTGACTATATAGATCTCATCGAAGATCTGTCTGTTGAGGATCTGCGGTATAAGTCCGTCACCTATCCCCATCTGCAGGTGAGTTCCTATGTCGCCGCCTGCCAGTATAGCTGCGTTCTCAGGCTCTACCGCCCATATCTCGATATCGGGATTCTGAGCCTTCAGCACTTCTCCGATACCTGTTATGGTGCCACCTGTTCCTATTCCCGAACAGAATCCGTGTATCTCACCTTCCACCTGCTCCATTATCTCAAGAGCTGTATGGTGTCTGTGAGCCATAGGATTTGCTTCATTCTCGAACTGCTGCGGCACGAAGACCTTTGGATCGTCTTCGGCCATTTTCATGGCAAGCTTCTGGCACTCGTCTATGCACTTTCCTATATTGCCTTCATCGTGTATCAGTCTGACTTCAGCTCCGTAGTGTTTCACTATCTTGCGGCGCTCCTCGCTGACCGAGTCCGGCATTATTATTATCGTCTTATATCCTCTCACTGCTCCCACCAGTGCCAGTCCTATGCCCTGATTGCCACTGGTCGGTTCAACGATTATCGTGTCTTCGTTGATAAGACCTTTTTTCTCTGCATCCAGGATCATGTTGTATGCAGTCCTTGTCTTTATCGATCCGCCTACGTTAAGTCCTTCGAATTTCACCAGCACGTCAGCGCTGTCCGGCTCCACCATCCTGTTCAGTTTGATCACCGGCGTATGGCCTACAGCTGCGAGCACATTATCATAAATCATTCTACCACTTCCTGTTTTTCATTTTACAAATTCCGGATCGCCGCATTCGAACAGCCGACCCATACAATATCACACTTTACTATTGTAGAACAAAAAAATGATACACGCAATAATGAAATCGCATATATCATATCATTGACTCTCGTTATATCAGCAGTATCCTGCACCTGGCTTCATCCTCTGCCGTATATCTCCACCTGCTGTACCATGTGTCCGATATTGCCTTCTCCTGCAAAGGTCTGTATGTCGAAAAAGTCTGTGCCTTCGACCGGGATCCAGCACAGGGGGTGTTTCTCCGGGATGAGGTCGACTTCTCTGTGCAGAGTCCCGACATAGACCTCCACGGTGCAGTCCTGGTTGTAATATGTGAAATCCATCATATGTGACAGTTCTATCGCATCTCTTCCGATGCCGGTCTCTTCCTCAAGCTCACGGTACACCGCTTCAAAGCCGTCTTCCCCCGGTTCGATCTTGCCTCCTACCAGATTGTAAAGGCCTTCATAGGGGTCCCACAGCCGTTTGCAGAAAAGCAGGCTTTTCTGGTCTTTGCTGTATACCATTATACAATTATATCCCTGCATTTGTTTTTCCTCTCTGCTGCTCAGATGCACTGCATCATAATGTCATATCCATGATATCATCCACCGGTATCTCTCTGCCGTCTGCCATTATGATCCGGCGCCTGCGTGTGTCCAGCCTGCTGACTTTTCCAGATACGGTCACGTATTCTCCACCGGATTTGCGGCTGTCGGGACGGAAATATGTTATCTTCACCTCTGCGATGTCTCCGGGCCGGTTCATGATGGTCTGCAGTTTACGGTCCAGTTCCTCTCTGGCGTTCTCGTCCAGCTCCACCCTGCGCTGTGTCTGCCGGGCGGTCTCTGCGATGGCTGCCGAATGTCCTGTAAGGGCTGAGAAAGGACTGAACTGCGCCGCCCGGTCTCTGACCGGCATAGCTTTGTGTTTCCTCGACACATGATGTGGCATATCTATTATATCATCGTATCTTCCGCTGTATTTCTCATCCATTACGCCTTATGCCCTCCCACATGTCCGTTTCGCTCCACCGTCGTGGCTCCTTCCTCGAGGTTCATGCCCTTCAGTATCGCATTCTTGCCGAATTTCTTCTTGATATTTATTATCGCTTCCTGACGCCGCTTCTCCTGCTCAATCTCTGCGTCCTCTGCCTCTTTCTGTTTTTTCAGGGCTTCGTAGTCTGTGAAAAAGTCAAGCTGTTCGCACTCGGGCTGGCTGACGGCTTCACTTTCCCTGATGACATGGTTTGCCACGATGGTGACCCGGCGCACCAGAAGATCTTTGTTGACAGTCCTGTGGAAGATCTCCATTGCAGCTTCCGTTATCAGTCTGCCTGAGGATGTGCTCCTGCCTATGTTGCCGGTCCCGTGAGCGTGCTTCGGCAGCTTTCGTCCGTATCGGTCGGTGGTGATCTCGCCTTTGTATTTTTTTCTTATCTTGCTGTCCTTGAGGTTCTGCACGTCATAGCCTACAGTCAGCACTATCTGGTCTGTCACCAGACCTTTTTCCACAAGATCCAGCGCCAGGAGTTCCGCCATCTCCCTGACCACCAGCTCTGCCTTTTCATAAGGATACGGACACTGCAGCACCTGTCCGGAATTGATGCTGTTCGTCTCCGGTTTGTATGCCTTGATGTCTTTCATGGTGCAGGGCTCCCAGCCCCATGCGTGGTCTATCAGCAGCTCTGCGTTCACTCCGAAAAGGCTGTACAGTATCTCTTCGTCTCTCACGGACTGCCTTGCTACATCGCCCATCGTCGATATACCGATCGTTTCCAGTTTACGTGCATAGCCTCTGCCTACACGCCAGAAATCCGTTATCGGCCTGTGATCCCACAGCCTGCGGCGGTAACTCATCTCGTCCAGTTCTGCGATGCGCACGCCGTCGCTGTCAGGCTCAGCATGCTTCGCTACTATGTCCATTGCGATCTTTGCAAGGTAAAGGTTCGTGCCTATCCCGGCAGTGGCTGTGATGCCTGTGGTCTTCAGCACGTCCCTGATCATTCTCATGGCATACTGATGCGCCGTCAGTCCGCTGGCGCTCAGATAGGATGTGATATCTATCAGCACCTCGTCTATGGAATACACCTGTATGTCCTCCGGCGCCACGTATTTCATATATACCTGGTAGATCTCGGTGCTGACTTCCATGTACTTTGCCATCCTCGGCGGTGCGATGATATAGTCCAGCTCAAGGGACGGATCGCTTTTTAACTGTATATCATCACAGGACTTTTCCGAAAACTGCCCGCCCAGGGCTTTCCGCCTTCGTTGTCTGTTGACGTCCTTCACTTTCTGTACTACTTCAAAGAGCCTTGCCCTGCCCGATATGCCCCATGCTTTCAGCGCCGGGGACACCGCAAGACATATGGTCTTTTCCGTCCTGGACGCATCCGCCACCACAAGGTTGGCAGTCATAGGATCCAGCCCCCGCTCCATGCACTCCACAGAAGCATAGAACGACTTCAGATCTATTGCGATATATGTTCTGTTTTCCATGCATTCTCCTTTCTCCGTGACGCAATGCAGCCGTTTTAATGCTCCAGTATCTCTATGCGTTCTGATATGAGTTTTTCGTTTTTAGGCCGATCCACGATCAGACCGCATTTTAGCCTTAATTTTATTGATACGATATCAGATGTTTATGAACTGGCATGCAACAGATTTGCAATATCACGTTCTGCACTTCCCTCGACCATCGCCCTATACGTCACTGAATCCGAACCTTTCTCCAAGTGCCTTGAATACATCTTCTGCGGACTTCGAATCTCCGGCTTTCAGGTCTCTGAGCCCCTCATCAAGCATACGGTGTATCTCATATCTTCTGCACAGCTGGTCATACTGAGCATTTGACATGATCACAAGATCTCCGCTGCCGTTTTTCGTTATGAACACCGGCTCATTGTTCTTATTACAGAACTCCGATATCTCATTATACTTATTCCTCAAATCGCTGCTTGGTCTTATTACCGGCATATATATCCACCTCCTTCGACATATCTTTTTTATATCATTATTATATATTTTTATTGATAAAATATCAATAAAATATACTTACATACAAAATTCCATGTTTCCTGCATAAAAAACCGCAGCTGTTTTCTCTGGCAGTCTGCGGTGTTTTTATTTGCTATATCTTATCTGCTGCGGTCTTTAATCTCAAATCAGAACTTCACTGTTACAGGTGCTTCTGTGAAGGAGCTGAATGTTGCTGTGGCGTCCTTCAGGTAGAGGACTTCAGTGTTGTCGTCTTCCGGATCGTACATGGCTCTGAGGTCAGGGTAGTTCTCCAGCATATGTTTCTTAGGCTCGATACGGTCGTCTCTCACAACTGTCGCTGCGACCCTCAGCCACTTCTCGCCGTCGAATGCACAAAGTTCCACTTTCGGATCAGCCTGCATCTGCTTCGATACGTCTTTGACTTTGCCTGTCTGTATGTACAGCCTGTCCTCGAACATGTCGATGGTCCCGAAAGGTCTCACACGAGCCTGATCGCCGTCAACAGTAGCCAGGTAATAGACTTTGCATTTCTTTAAAAAATCATATACAGTTTTCATTCGCTTTTCCTCCTTTGCTCTTCAGCATATATGTCCATTATATCGCTTTTTGCGGAAAATTCATATATCGAGTTCGTTTTTATCGTCAGTGTCAGGACATATATACCTCGGCTTGCCGATACTGGCCCTGCCGTACTCCACAGCCTCCTGCGGACATCGGCATATGCATGCCATACAGTGTGTGCAGCTGCTGCCCCACACCGGTCTGCCATTTTCTATACTTATATTGTTCAGTGGACATACCCTGGTGCAGAGTCCGCAGCCGCTGCATGTATCCAGCGAATAGAATTTCTTTGATTTCACTACAAAGGTATAGAAGAGCGGGTTGACTATGTCGCTCTTTATATGATCCGTGATACCGGTGTCCCTCTGCGGCAGAGACTCCCCGGAAGCTATGACATGTGCTGCTTTTTCGATATCCGGTATGCTGCCCTCTGCGATCTTCCGTGCTTCGGCCTCATCTGGTACTGGAAACATTGCAATGTAGTTTTCCGGCATAACTATTTCCGAGACTCCCATATATCTCAGTTTTTTCTCACTGCACAGATTTTCCAGGAACTTCTCCGGTGCTCCGATCTCCGCCCCGCAGCTCATGATGAAATATGCAGGGATGCCGGCTCCGAAATCCGTCTTCCCGATCCACTGCTCCACCACCCTCGGTATACGCCACCCATAAGTCGGTACTACGAATATGAGCCGTTCTGCCGTTATACTACTGTAGTCTGCGGTTTTTATCCTGTCGTTGAGAGATATGATCTCATCTCCCGTTGCCTCTGCGATCCTGCCTGATATATAAAGACCGTTGCCGGTTCCCGAAAAACAAAGAATCATGTGTTCACCTGTTATGAAGTGACCTCCTGTCAAGCAGTTTTTATGAGATCACCACAAC
>CAJJPZ010000011.1 GCA_905193765.1 uncultured Eubacterium sp. | reverse complement strand
TCTGAAAGGACACGACTACTCCGGACTGAAATATTCCGCAAAGGGTAAGGATGTCGGAGGATATGACGGCGCATTCAGCGGAAAAGTGGTGATCAAAGACGCGAAGGGCAGCGACGTCACGAAGAACTACGAAGTGACAAAGACGCCGGGCAAACTTACGATAACCGCATACAATGATGAAGTCATCGTAACGATCACCGAACACAGCGGCAAAGCTAAGTACGACGGAACAGAGAAGACAGTAACAGGCTACGATGTGAAGAGCATCAGCAACAAGCTGTATACGAAGGACGACTTCGAGTTCAGCGGCAATGCGACCATCAGGGGAACAGACGCCGGAACGTACGACATGGAACTTAAGTCTGGCGACTTCAAGAACACGAACAGCAACTTCAGCAAAGTGAAGTTCGTGATAGAAGACGGACAGCTCGAGATCGGGAAGAGGACAGTGAAGCTGACCTCAGCCTCGGCAAACAAGGAGTACGACGGAACACCGCTGACAAAGAAAGATGTGACAGAGAGCGGAGACGGATTCGTAAAGGGAGAAGGAGCAGCATACGATGTTACCGGAACCATAACGAACGTAGGAAAGACCGGCAACAAGTTCACATATGAGTTGAACAAGAACACCAAAGCCGGCAACTACGAGATCACGACAGAAGAAGGAACTCTGGAAGTGACTCCTGTGGATGCAGAAGTAGTAGTAACGATCACCGAACACAGCGGCAAAGCTAAGTACGACGGAACAGAGAAGACAGTAACAGGCTACGATGTGAAGAGCATCAGCAACAAGCTGTATACGAAGGACGACTTCGAGTTCAGCGGCAATGCGACCATCAGGGGAACAGACGCCGGAACGTACGACATGGAACTTAAGTCTGGCGACTTCAAGAACACGAACAGCAACTTCAGCAAAGTGAAGTTCGTGATAGAAGACGGACAGCTCGAGATCGGGAAGAGGACAGTGAAGCTGACCTCAGCCTCGGCAAACAAGGAGTACGACGGAACACCGCTGACAAAGAAAGATGTGACAGAGAGCGGAGACGGATTCGTAAAGGGAGAAGGAGCAGCATACGATGTTACCGGAACCATAACGAACGTAGGAAAGACCGGCAACAAGTTCACATATACGCTGAACGAAGGAACCAAGGCTAAAAACTACGAGATCACGACAGAAGAAGGAACTCTGGAAGTCACTACTGGAAAGATCGCAGACTACGTGACCCTCACTCCGAAGGATACCGAAAAGGTATACGACGGAACTCCGCTTGCAGCAGGAGAAGCTACTGCCGAAGACAAGAACGGCGGAGAGCTGAAGATCGAATACAGCACAGACGGCGAGAACTGGACTGAAGACTTTGCATCCATCACAGCAACCAACGTAGCTGACACGAAGACCGTTCAGGTAAGAGTATCAGGAACAAACTACGAAGGCTATGTAGAAGGAACAGAAACAGTTACAGTTACACCGGCACCGCTGAAAGCAGTAACTCCAAACGCCAGCAAATACTACGACGGCAAGCCGCTCACAAAGGAAGGCACGCTGACAGGTCTTGTGAACGACGAGACTGCAACGCTTAACACTACCGGAACTCAGACAAAGATCGGAAGATCCGACAACACATACGAACTCATATGGGACGGAACAGCCATCGAAGGCAACTACACCATAGAAGAAGAGATCGGTGTTCTCGAAGTAATGCCTGAATCACCGGGGCCGGACGATCCGACAAAACCGGAAGATCCTGACAAACCGGGTAAGCACGACAGCCATAAAAACGTCAACAAGACAGACAATGTCAACGAGTCACAGACCAGGACCGGAGACGACAGCAACATGCTTCTCTACGGAGGAACAGGTCTGGCATCAGTAGCAGCAGCACTGATCGCACTGTTTGCAAGAAGACGCAAAGAGGAAAATGAAGAGTAATTTTGTACAGGGTTACATGCAAAGTTACAATGTGATAAAAGCGACCTGAAAATGTAATTTTTCACGAGCATAACGAAAAAGAACGCCCCGGATCCCATTGAAGGACCGAGGCGTTCTGCATTTTCAGGATCGTTGGCACCATATACCATCCGTATGATGGCGCATACAGACTTTAGTTGAATTCCTTTGAATAGATCTCAGATCCGTCTCCGTTGAGGAATACGATCGTCATCGTGATATCCTCTATACCTGATTCCTCCTTGATATCGCTGATGGAATCTTCCAGGTCACCGGCCATATCAGGCACCATCTTTTCCATTTCTTTTTTGATAGCCTTGACCTGATCTTTAGAATATGTTTCATCGTACTTGTAAGTGACCTTCATAGCATTGTCCTTGACATCGATATCGCAGCCGGATGACTTCTCTGTATCTGCGATCTGCTGCTGAGCCTCGTCGCTGCTCTCGATATATTCCTGGATAGTTGACGGGCCGCCACAGCCTGCGAACGCCAGCATGAGAGCCAGGATGAGCGCTGAAATAACGATTTTTACGGATATCTTTTTCATAATTAACTTCTCCTTCCGCTAATATATAACTAACTAAACATTGTAAGTATATCATAAGAGATACGAACAATCAATGTGAAGACATATGATATTACAGCAATATTTTAAGTTGTCTGTTCTGGAAAAATCGGGTAAACTGTAGATAACAACAGGAAGAGCGGAGAACAGACTATCCTGCGAAGGGGGAAGACAGTTATGGTTGCAGATAAAAACAGAAAAAAGATATCCATCGGCGTGGAGGATTTCAAGGAAATCATAGACCGGAACGGGTATTTTGTGGATAAGACTCCGATGCTGGCGGAGCTGATGGAGAGCAACACGAAAGTGACGCTGTTTACCAGACCGCGCCGCTTTGGCAAGACGCTGAACCAGAGCATGATCCAGAGGTTTTTCGAGAAGGAGATCACAGAAGGCGGCGGGATCACAGACAACAGATATCTCTTTGACGGTCTTGCAGTCAGTAGTTGCGGAGGCGACATCATGGAACACTGTCAGCAGTACCCGGTGATCACGATCTCGTTGAAGTCAGCGAAGCAGCCGGACTACCAGATGGCGTATTCATGCCTGATAGACGACATTGCCAGGGAATTCAGACGACACAGCTATGTGCTTGAGACCGACAGTATATCCGAAGCACAGAAGGAGGAGTTCAGGCAGCTGTGCGACAAGGCAGCAGCTCCGGACGGATACGCCAAGTCTTTCCTTTTCCTGTCGTAGTGTCTGGCAAAGTATCACGGCAGAAATGTATTCATCCTGATAGATGAATACGACGTGCCGCTGGAAAATGCATACTTTGCAGGATTTTACGATGAAATGATCGCCTTTATACGATCTTTCTTCGAGTCGGCGCTGAAAACGAATCGCTATCTTGAAAAAGGAGTCGTCACGGGCTGTCTGAGGATAAGCAGAGAGAGCATATTCACAGGTCTGAACAATATGGAAGCCGATTCCGTGCTGAACACGAAATACGGCAGCAGGTTCGGATTCACGGAGGCAGAAGTGGAAACAATGCTTTCGTATTACGATCTGGACAGCTGTCTCGAAGAAGTGAAACGATGGTACGACGGATATCTTTTCGGAGACGTTGAGATATACAATCCGTGGAGCATACTAAAATATGTGACAGATCATGTGAACAGTGTGACGAGGTTCCCGATGCCGTACTGGTCCAACACGTCATCCAACAGTATCGTGCGTGAGCTGGTAGACGATGCAGACGATGAGACCAGATTGGAGCTTGAGATCCTGATGAACGGAGGGATCATAGAGAAACCGGTGCACGAAGATATCACATATGGTGACATACACACCAGCATGGATAACCTGTGGAATTTCCTGTTCTTCACAGGTTACCTGAAAGCCGGCAGACAGCGTCTGGAAGGTGAGAAACTCTATCTTGAGATGATGATACCTAACATGGAGGTAAAGTCTGTCTACGACAGATCCATATCCACATGGTTCGACAGGAAGATGGAAAGGACCGACCGAAGCCCGCTGATGGAGGCTCTTGAAAGAGGCGACTGCGAAGCGGCGGAAGACTTCATCAACGAGCAGCTAATGGACACTATAAGCTACTATGATTATGCGGAGAGCTACTATCACGGATTCCTGGCAGGGCTGCTGACCAGAGCAGGCAGGTATCGTGTAAAGTCCAACCGGGAGAGCGGAACAGGCAGGCCGGATATCGTGATCAGCACTGCAGCCATACGCAAAGGCAGGGTGATGATCATCGAATTCAAAGTGGCAGACAGCGTACGGCAGCTGGAGGCGAAAGCTGAAGAAGCGCTGGAGCAGATACGGCAGCAGCAGTACGCGAAACCTTTCACAGATGAGGGTTACCCTGTAGTGCAGAAATACGGCATAAGTTTCTACAAGAAAGAATGCGTAGTGAAAACAGAAGAATAGAATAAGCAGACAGCGTACCGGACGTGCCACGACATCGTCCGCCGGCTGTCTTTTTTCATATGCAGACCTCTGCCTGTCTTGTATTCGACCGTCTGTTTTGATATAATTAGAATGTATGTTCAAAAGCAAAAACAGATCAGACCGGAATCAATAATTTTCAATATATATTAAAGGAGAAAACAATGTCAGATATGCAGAATTACACGAGTTCACTTTCCGAGAGGTATCCGAGCAAGGAGATGAAGTATCTCTTTTCCCCGGAAATGAAATTCAGGACATGGCGCAGGCTGTGGATCGCTCTGGCGGAAACGGAACAGGAGCTTGGACTCCCTATAACAGACGAACAGATCGCAGAGCTGAAGGCCGCTGCCGATGACATAAACTATGCCGAGGCGAAGGAACGTGAGAAAATCGTGAGACACGACGTCATGTCCCATGTCTATGCTTACGGGCTCCAGTGTCCCAAAGCAAAAGGCATAATACATCTGGGCGCCACATCATGCTATGTAGGCGACAACACAGACCTGATCATCATGACAGAAGGTCTGAAGCTCATAAGAAAAAAACTCATAAACGTGATCGCCAACCTTGCTGATTTTGCAGAAAAGCACAAGGCTCTGCCGACACTGGGATTCACACACTTCCAGCCGGCACAGCCAACGACGGTAGGCAAAAGAGCGACACTGTGGCTCCACGACCTGCTGCTGGATCTGGAAGACCTGGACTACGTGCTGGACTCCATGAAACTGCTGGGATCTAAGGGAACTACCGGAACTCAGGCAAGCTTCCTGGAACTCTTTGACGGAGACCTGGAGAAGGTTAAGAAGCTGGACGGCATGATCGCAGAGAAGATGGGATTCAAAGGATGCTACCCTGTATCGGGACAGACTTATTCCAGAAAGGTAGATACGAGAGTGCTGAACATCCTGTCAGGGATAGCTCAGAGCGCTCACAAATTCAGCAACGACATCAGACTGCTGCAGCACCTCAAGGAGATAGAGGAGCCTTTCGAAAAGAATCAGATCGGTTCATCGGCAATGGCGTACAAGCGCAACCCGATGCGTTCGGAGCGTATCGCAGCCCTTGCCAACTTCGTTATCTCAGGCGTGATGAACCCTGCGATCACAGCATCGACGCAGTGGTTCGAGAGGACGCTGGACGACTCGGCCAATAAGAGACTCAGCATTTCGGAGAGCTTCCTGGCGGCAGACGGTATCCTGGAGATCTACATGAACATCACTTCGGGACTGGTGGTATATCCTAAGGTGATAAACGCCAGACTCATGAGCGAGCTGCCGTTCATGGCAACAGAGAACATCATGATGGACGCTGTAAAGGCAGGCGGAGACAGACAGGTGCTCCACGAAAAGATCAGAGAGCATTCCATGGCGGCAGGAAAGCGCGTCAAGGAAGAGGGCGCCGAGAACGACCTGCTTGACAGGATTGCAGCAGACCCGGCCTTCAACATGACGAAGGACCAGCTGCTGGCTCTGATGAAGCCTGAGAATTTCACGGGATGTGCAGAGAGCCAGACAGAGAGGTTCCTGGCAGAATGCGTAAAGCCTGTGCTGGATGCAAACAGAGATGCGCTGGGCATGCACGGGGAAGTCAACGTATAAAACAGCGGGACGTCCGGGCAGCGGGACAACGGAAGTCCCGGAAGTAAGCAGGGCGAAGCCGCAGGTACGGCAGGCGTATGACGCAGAGCCCTGATTTTGCACGGCAGAAAGCTGCCGCAAGGCAGATCATATACAAAATGAGATCCATTTTCAGAAAGGAAAATAAGAAATGATCAAAGCAATAGTAGGCGCCAACTGGGGCGACGAGGGAAAAGGTAAAATAACGGACATGCTTTCGCAGGAGGCTGATATCATCATCAGGTTCCAGGGGGGCAGCAACGCGGGCCACACCATCAAGAACAACTACGGCAAGTTCGCACTGCACATGCTGCCGTCGGGAGTGTTCTACGATCACACCACCAGCATACTGGGCAACGGCGTTGCTCTGAACATCCCATACATGTTCAACGAGATAAAGTCGCTGACGGACCAGGGCGTACCGGAACCGAAGATCCTGGTGTCGGACAGGGCGCAGATACTGATGCCTTATCATATACTTTTTGACGAATACGAAGAGGCGCGTCTGGCAGGAAAGGCTTTTGGCTCCACCAAGTCAGGCATTGCACCGTTCTATTCGGACAAATATGCAAAGATCGGATTCCAGGTACAGGAACTTTTCATGGATGAGGCGGACCTCAGGGAAAAGGTGGAAAGGGTATGCGCGCAGAAAAACGTCATCCTGAAGTACCTTTACAACAAGCCTGAGCTGGATCCCGACGATGTGATGAAGACGCTGGCAGAGTACAGGGAAATGGTGGCGCCGTATGTATGTGACGTTTCGGAGTATCTCCACGAGGCGCTGGAAGCAGGAAAGAACATCCTGCTGGAAGGTCAGCTGGGTGCTCTCAAGGATCCTGATCACGGCATCTACCCTATGGTAACATCATCATCAACGCTGGCAGGCTATGGAGCTATCGGAGCAGGCGTTCCACCATACGCTATCAAGGATATAATCACAGTTGTCAAGGCTTACTCCAGTGCGGTAGGCGGCGGCGCATTCGTCAGCGAGATCCTGGACGAAGAAGAGGCTGAAGAGCTGAGAAAGCGCGGCGGCGACGGCGGCGAATACGGTGCTACTACAGGCAGACCGAGAAGAGTAGGCTGGTTCGATGCAGTTGCTACTAAGTACGGCTGCATGGTGCAGGGCACTACTGAAGTTGCTTTCACGGTGCTGGATCCGCTGGGATACCTGGACGAGATCCCGGTATGCGTGGGCTACGAGATCGACGGCAAAGTGACAGACAGGTTCCCTTGCACATCGAAGCTGGAAAAGGCAAAGCCGGTAATAAAGAAACTCCCTGGCTGGAAGTGCGATATCACAGGCATCAGAGAGTTCGACAAGCTTCCTGCTGAAGCGCAGAACTATGTCAACGAGATAGAAAAGCTTATAGGCTTCCCGATCACTTACGTTTCCAACGGACCGGGAAGAGAAGATATAATAAAGAGAACACCGCAGCTGTAACAAAATTTTTTCTTCAGGAAAGGATGGTATCCGGCAACAGCAGAGCTGCGCAACTGCGGACCGGAGAGTGTGTAAAAATGTATAAAGAAGCTATCAGAGCAGCATGGGCCGAGATCAATGTCTCCAACCTTGATTTCAACATCAAGAGCATCAGGGAGAAAGTCGGCCCGGACAAGAAGATCACAGGTGTAATCAAGGCTGACGGTTACGGACACGGCGCTGTCAAGGTCGCCAACGTCCTGACTGCCAACGGCATAAACTCATTCGCAGTGGCGACGCTGTCGGAGGCGGTACGTCTCAGAGAAGCAGGTTTTACGACTGAGGAGATCGTGGTGCTGGGCCTGACGCCTGATCCTTATGTGGACACCATCGTGGACTACGGCCTGACGCCGGTGGTATGCGCATATTCCAATGCAGAAGCCATTTCCAAGTGTGCGCAGAAGGCAGGCAAAGTCGTAAAGGGCCTGATCGCGGTGGATACCGGCATGGGCAGGATCGGCTACAACCCGGACGATATGACGTCCATCGAAGATGTAAAGATGATACAGACGCTTCCTAATTTCAAAATAGAAGGCCTGTTCTCCCATTTTGCAACAGCCGATGCTGCAGACAAGACCTACTCCACGGTACAGGAACAGAGATATGTCGTATTCTACAGACATCTCATCAACGAGGGCATCGACGTGCCGATGAGGACCCTGGCCAACAGCGCGGCCATAATGGAGATACCTTCGGCTCACTACGACATGGTACGCCCGGGGATAATACTCTACGGATGCTATCCGTCGGAGGAAGTCAAGAGAGATCGTCTGGAGATCAGGCCGGTGATGTCTGTCAAGGCAAACATCGTGCATCTCAAGAAAGTCCCTGCAGGTACATCCATAAGCTACGGACGCAAATTCACGGCAACGCGTGACAGCCTTATCGCAACTATACCTCTCGGATATGCCGACGGCTTCCCGAGACCGTACTCAATGAAGGGCAAAGTCATTGTGAACGGCGTGTTCGCACCTATCGCAGGAAACATCTGCATGGACCAGTGCATGATCGACGTTACCAACGTACCTTATGTCCGTCTCGGAGACGAAGTGACGATAATGGGCAAGGACGGTATATACGAGATCACAGCTGATGATATCGCCAACGCAACAGGTACCATCAACTACGAGATCGTGTGCGCATTCGGACAGAGACTCCCGAAGGTGTATGTATATTAATCTGAAACAGCAAATAACATAAACAGGGCAACTATAAAACCGGCTCCCGGGATCAGATGAAAGTCTGACACGGGAGCCGGTTTTGCAGTACTTATGGTTTTGAATATAGCCCTGTGCAGAAATCAGAATATCACCACCAGCAGCATCTTGAATTGCTCCTGTCCGTATACTGCGTGGGGATGTTTAGCCGGCATCACGATGGATTCGCCTTCGTGGAGCTGGTATTCTTCGCCGTCTATGGTTATGCGGCCCACGCCGTCAAGGCATGTGACGAAGGCGTCGCCGCCTGATTCGTGGGTGCTGATCTCTTCGTCCTTGTCGAATGCGAAAAGCGTTACGCTGACTGCATCGTTCTGTGCCAGTGTTTTGCTCACTACCTGGCCTTCCTGGTATGAGACCTGATCCTTGAGGGCGAGGACTTCCGCCTTGCTGATATTTTTCATGAGACTCATAGTATTCACCTCCGCTGGTTTGTCTGATAATAATATTCTAATGCTATTATCGCCGAAAATCTGTTGCAATAACCACGATATGCGAAAAATATCAGTTTACAAGCTTCGATGCGGTGCTCTTGTCGGCTGCCCTGACTTTGCCTGAGCTGCTGCAGTCTGTCAGCGTGCTCTTTGATCCGCGGTCGAAGGCCAGGATCCCTGCGGCGTAGTGGTCTGCCGTGACGCTGCCCTTGTTGGTGCACTCCGATGCTTCGACTCTGGTGCTGTGGCCGCTGATGCCGCCTGCGTATCTGACTGATTCCACGGAGCCGCTGTTGACACATTCAGCCACAGGTGAGTCATGGTCGTAGCCGATTATGCCGCCTGCACTGGTGTCGGCTGTTACCGGGCCGCTGTTGCTGCAGTCGAGGACGGATCTGCCGCCGGATACTGTGCCGATGCCGTAACCGATGATACCTCCTGCGCTGCGTATGCTGCTGATCTTTCCTGAGTTGGTGCAGCCTGAGATGACGCTTTTCATGTTGTTGCCGGATATGCCGCCGATGCGTTCGGAGCCCGTGACGCTGCCTTTATTGACACAGTCGGTGACAGGTGCCATGATACTCTGGCCTGCGATACCGCCCACTGCATCGTCATTACCAGATATGTCAGCGTGATTGATGCAGTCCGTTATACTGGTGCTGTAGTCGTAGCCTGCGATGCCGCCGGTGCAGCCCAGAGGCTGCTCATCTGTGCCTGTGGTGGTTATGTGGGAGACCACTTTTCCATAGGAGCTGCAGCCTGTGACTTCGGTCTGGCGTGCGTAGCCGATGATACCGCCGATGCTGCCTTCCTTGCTGCCGCCGCTGACTGTGCCGCGGAAAGTGCAGTTCTCGATGACGGTACGTTTGCTGGTGGATCCGACGATACCTCCCGTGCGATCTCCGCCTGAGATGCTGCCTTCGATGGTGAGATCCTTTATAGTGCAGTTGCTGCCTGCACTGCCGAAGAATCCGGTGTTGTCTGCGCCGGTATCCATATATACGCCTGTGATCTTGTGGCCACTGCCGTCGAAGGTGCCTCTGAAGCCGTGCATGTTTTTCCAGCGGAAACCGGCGATGCCGTAGCCCTCTTCAGTGAGACCGCCGAGATCTATGTCGGATCCCAGGCGCACAGTCTCCTGATAGAAGTCTTCGCCTTCGAGCCTGATGATATCCTGAAAAGCTCTGAGTTCGTCTGCTGTATTTATTTCGTAAACGCCGTCGTCCACAGGATCATCGTACCAGTAGTGATCCATGTCGCCCTGAGTGTAGCTGTCTTTTTTATTTAGTGCTGTAAAACTGATGTCCTGCTCTGCGGCATAATCTGATGCATATGAGTCTTTGATCCCGTATATCTCAAGGCCTGAGCCGGATCCTTTGAAACCGCGGAAGATGCCTGCCGGGATAAAGGTCGTCCCTGCCGGTATATATACCGATCTTAGGTTCGCTTTGCAGGAGTCTGTATCGACGTAGCTGTTGTTGAAAAGTGATTCCGATACTCCTGTTGTGCTGTTTTCGAGTACAAGCTTCGTGCCTTTTGACATGAGCTTAGAGCTGTTGTCGCTGCTCATGTATTTGTAGGCTACTTTTCCGGTGTAGATCACACCGCTGAATTCGCCTGATTTCCAGAGTTCCACGTATTTGTTTTCGAATGCGGTGCCTCTGAATGCGTCTTTGTCGACTTCGCTGACGTTGGCGAGATCGATGGCTCTGAGATCTGCGGCGTCTGCGAATGCTTCTCTGCCTACAGATCTGACTGTTTCAGGCAGTCTGATACTGATAATTTCCGAGTCTGCGAAAGCCCGATCGCCTATATCGGTGACTGGCAGACCTCCCAGCTTCTTCGGTACAGTGACTTTTTTCTGGGCGCCGTTATATCTGGTTATCCTGATGGAGTTACCTCTGTCTGCAGTGGCGAATTCCCAGCGGGCTGCAGTGATGCAGCTGTCTGATGTTTTTTTTCTGTCTGATGGTTTTTCGGATGCAGAGCTGTCGCTGTCGCTGTTCTGTGATTGTGATTCGTAAGACGGGTTTTCTGCATCGGTGAATTTGACGCCGCTGCGTTCCTTTTCTCCTGCAAATGAGCGGTTGCCGGTCCCGGCCGGTATGCCGCTGCCGATAACTAAAGCCAGTGCCAGCAGTACTGCGATGATGTGTCTGCCGGATTTCTTCCTCTTCATGATAAAACTTCCTTCCAAACTGAAAAAATATGATCACTTTCATCATACCACATAAACCGACGGAAAGACACCGGTTACAGGAAGAATCAGCTGAATTACATATATTGATATTTCAGGGTGCATATGTTAAAACCTGGATATGCTGCCAGAGACGGTGGGCGGTCAGTCATTCAGCAGAGGGACTGTGATCCTCTGATTACATACCGCCACAAAAAACGAATCAGATATTTACTCCAAGACGGGTCGTATCAAAGATGGTGGATGAGCTTGAAGAAAATGTTCCGGGATGTTTCGATGATCCGGAAAACACATTTGCGGATCTCTACATGAAGTCGGGGCTTTATATAACGGAGATCGTCAAGAGATTGTACCGCAATGAATGTATGAAGTCGGCTTTTCCAGATGGTGGAGAGCGGATCAGACACATTCTCAGAAATCAGGTTTATGGTATGGCGCCTACGAGGATAATATATCTTATTGCAACTAACTATATTCTGGGATTTGATGAGTCCCTGAAAAGCGAAACAAAGAACTTTGTACAGTGTGATGCAGCGGAAGCTTCTAAAAACGGGAACCTGAAAGAACTGGTAGATGAATATTTCGGCTGATGGTCATAGCCAGGAATATTGAAATCGGCATAAAATGTGTACAAATCAAAAGAAAAATTCAAAAATGTACACATGGGAATGTGGGAGTTGGATTTTGAGTGTATAAATATACACGAAAGTATGAGGGTTGAGGGGAATTGATTGAATATTTATTCGTGCATCAAAATAAGAAAAGCAGCGTAGGCCCTTGATCATATGATATTTTTGATGATAGAGCTTAAAAAAGACATTTTTATGTGTACATTTCAGGAAATCAAATGCGATTTGTACACATAGATCATGATTTTACAGGCTTTTCAGCGGGATGTATATTTAAACATCGGGACATGCAGTAAGAATAAGCAAAAAAACAGCAGCACCGGTGGTGATATCTGGCACTGCTGTTTTTAAAGTCTGGGATTTATGTTGTTAGAAATGCAGTTCGGATCTCTGGATCAGGTCTTTCTGCAGGGCTTTGCCCAGTTCTACGAAGTATGCGCTGTAGCCTGCTACACGGACCAGCATGTCTTTGTAGTTTTCAGGGTGTTTCTGGGCGGCCTTCATGGTCTCGGAGCTCATGATGTTGAACTGTACGTGCATTGCACCTTTTGCAAGGTATGCGTCGATGAAGTCCACCAGGTTGTCTCTGCCTTCAACACCTGCGACTGCTTCCTGCGGGAACTTCATGTTCAGCAGGGTGCCGTTAGGTGCGAGGCTGTGGTCGACCTTTGTAACGGAGTTTGCCAGAGCTGTCGGTCCGTAGATGTCGTGGGAGCCGCCGTCTGTGTGTACCGGTCCCAGGTTATCGGAGATGGCTTCCCCGGCTGTACGTCCGTCCAGGGATGCGTTGGTGTTCAGTCCCATGCCGACGTTGGCGCTGACGGAGTAGACTCCCGGATTGAACTGGCCGCCTCTTACTGTGGCTCTGCCGGAGATGTTCCTGCAGTAACATTCGAACATGTAGCGGAAAAGCTCATCTGCGTAATCATCGTCGTTGCCGTAGTGATGGACTTTGGAGCTGTTGACGATAGCGTAAAGTATATCGTGGTCTTTCCAGTTGTCTTTCACTGCCTGGAGCAGCTCGCTGCCTTTGAATCTCTGCTGTTCGAATACCAGCTGTCTGATGGCGGAAAGCGAGTCTGCGCATGTTGCAAGGCCGCTGGCCTGAGGTCCGATGCCGTTGTACTTGGCGCCGCCCTCGGTGAGGTCTTTACCTGATTCGATGCAGTCTTCAAAGAATGCCGAAACATACGGCAGCGGTTTCCTTGATCTGTGGGCTTTGTCTATGATATTGAGGCTGCTGCACATCTGGTCGGCCCAGTAGTGGAACTGTTTATCGACGCTTTCCAGGACCTGATCGAAGTTTTCGTAGCTGTCGAGGCTTCCTGTGTCCGGACCCAGGTGGTCGCCCAGGGCTCCGCATTTTTCCCATCTCGGGCAGTGCGGTCCGCAGTCCAGGCAGCGTCCGCCGTTGATGACCATTTCCATCATCTTGGCAGTGTTGACGTATGCCGCATCGTGCCAGCCGTACTCTTTGCCCGGCAGGTCAGGTTCCACGCAGCCGACAACTGCGTAGTCACGGGCTTCTTCCAGTGTCATGCCTTTTCTCATCATGGCTCTGATGGTCGGTTCGTCGTTGAAAAGTTTAGGGTGTCCGTAGCCTGCTCTGATGCATTCCACGGTCTTGACTTTCAGCTCATAAGGAGTGTTTTCATGCATGCGGACCAGCAGCCACGGGTTCATCATTCGTGTATGGGCCGAGGCTTCCAGCATCAGCATGGTCAGGTCGTTGGTCACATCGTTGCCGTCACGATCCACGCCGCCGATGGTCAGACATTCGCCGCCAAATCCTCTGCCCTGACGGACTTTGACAGTGCCGCCGTCCTTGAGCTTGGTCGGGTTGTTCATTTTGACATATACGACTTCGATGAGTTCCAGTGCAAAGTCTTTGCTTATCCTGCCTTCTCTGATGTCGGCTTCGTAGTAAGGCCAGAGCCACTGGTCCATGCGGCCGTAGGATATGGAGTGGCCGTTGCCTTCTATCTGTGTCAGTGTCGTTGCAAAATTGAAAAGCTGCAGTGCCTGCCAGAATGTCTTTGCAGGTCCGCCTGCTATCTGACGGCAGTTTGCTGCCATGGTCTCAAGCTCCTGCTTTCTGGCCGGATCGGTCTCGGCAGATGCTCTCTCATCAGCCAGATCGGCGTATCTTGCGATGTATTTCTTCGCAGCCTCATGACTGATGATCATTGCTTTATAAAAATCACGCTTGTCGGCGTAGTCCGGATCTGCTTTGCTCAGCGCGGCCAGTTTCGCCTCAGCCTCTCTGATAAAACCGTCGAAACCGTTCTTCATAAGTTTTTCGTAGTCCATTACCAGATGGCCAACTCCGGCGTAGTGGTAGAGGTTGGTCTGGAAGATCTTCTTGCCGACCTCAGAGCCTTTGAGCTGGTCATCGTCAAGGCCTGCGTTGATGAGGTCGTCTACGGTCTTTCCCTGCCACCAGCGGCAGAGCTCAACGATCTCTTTGCGGTCTTCGTCGCTCTTGATATAGAACTGGTCGTGTTCACGCTCTTCGAATGGTTCGTGGAGCACTTCGTTGATGATCCAGTCCACGGAAAATTCAGGGTATATCGGCGATGCCTTGGCCGGGGCTGCGATCTCGCCGAGGATAAGGTCGCCGTCGTAGATGTCCAGCGTCACATTGAGAAGTATGTTCTCGAATGCTCTGGCGCAGCGGATCTTCGTGGTGGCTTTCTCGTTCGCCTGATATGCTTCGGTGACGAGACGGAGCCTTTCAACGTCCACGTCGTAGCGTCTGTCGAGGAAAGTCCTGCGGAGTGCATTGACTCTCGGGTACGGTGACCAGTCTTCGTGGCCTACCTTGTAGCCCAGGCTGTAACAGTGGTCGTAGCTTTCTGTGCCGCTTGCGCTGCAGTGTATGATGTTGTCGTTCTTGATGCTCATTTATATTTACCTCCTTACGGGTCAGTGTCTGAAATATGTTGTGTGGTGGGTGCCGGTGTCATGGCTTTATGCGGTCGATACCGACAGCCCCGCATAAAGCTGAAATGTATGTACGGTGGCTGAAGCTGCTGCAAGAGAGTGCAGGCGTGACTGTGTCTGGATCAAACAGATGAATATCAGTCGGATCATGCAGGGCGTGAACGCTGTGGTGCAGATCTCAGACTGTGCATGCCGTGGCTGCGGTCGATACCGATGCTCTCGTCTGATGCAGCCGGCGTATCAGCTGTGAACTCCTGCAGATACATTGTCTGTCAGTTCGCAGACGTGCTGCCGGATATTGCGGATGCCGGTTCTTCGTCCTTTTCCCTGGTGCCTACAAGACAGTGGATGCCCTGTCTGTTGAAATACTCTGCGATCTCCCGCACTCGTTTCTGCAGGGAACGGCGGTTGAATTTCAGGTCAGCCATTTTGTAAGGCATGTTCAGGGACTTGTATTTTTCTTCGCCCAGCCGCATGAAACTCAGCAGCTGCAGTGTCCGGACGTGACCACCCAGATCGTTTATGATGAAATCGGCAGTAGCCTCGATATTCGCATCGTCATCGTTGAATCCAGGGATCACCGGTATCCTCAGTATCAGCTCGGTATCTGCCGACGCCAGTTTTCTCAGGTTTTCCAGGACCTTTTCGTTTCCGGCTCCCGTTCTGGCCCGGTGGATATCGCTGTCCATGTGCTTGATATCCGATATGAAAAGGTCAGTGTATGGTTTGACTTTTTCGATATCGCTCCAGTCCATATGGAACGTGGATTCGCAGCAGGTGTGTATCTGCTCATCTTTGCATGCCCTGAAAAGCTCAGCAACGAAGTCGCTCTGCAGCAGCGGTTCGCCTCCGGAAACAGTGACGCCGCCGCCGGATCTTTTGTAAAAATCCATGTCTTTGCGGATCTCCTTCATGCACTCCTCAGTCGACATGAGCCTGCCCCACTGTCTGATGGCCTCCGACGGACACATGTCCGCACACTCCATGCAGTGAGTGCATCTGCTGCGGTCGATGGATACCAGTTTGCCACGGTAGAACTGCAGCGCATCATCCTGAGGACAGACCCCGGCGCATATACCGCACTTTTTCTGCGATATGCACTTGGTCTTGTAGACCCCCGGCTGTATGTAAAGTTTCTGGCTTTCGGGATTGCTGCACCATTCGCATCTCAGCGGGCAGCCTTTGAGGAAAAGCTCCGTGCGCATCCCCGGCCCGTCGTGTATTGTGAAACGCTGTATATTGAAAATGATCCCTTTCATGGGTCCATCGCTCCTTTCGATTATCATATATAAATCATAGCAGAGAAGCCGTGATTTTTCCATCGGCCGGAAAGCCTATTTGAAAGGATGGGGAACTCAGGAACAGCGTGTCATGATATAAGGAATGTTACTTATATGAAGCGGATAAGGTCATGCGTTATATAGGGGCAGTCTGGGTTTGAATGAAATCCGGTAACAGAGAAGATGTGAAACGTATATTCAGGACAGGTACATTGATTATGACCGTGATGTCGCTTGTGCCGGGATTTGCAGGGAATCAATGTGTTGGCTGCGTGTTCCGTGAAAGTATCGAAAACATCAGGATATCAACCCAATACGACCCATTGAGGGAAAGAGAGTGCTGCATGCAGCCATGGAAGCGGCTGCGTGGCCCGATATCCAGATCAGCGTTCCCTGTAAAGCTTCATCAGCTCGAAGCGGCTGCTGACGTGGCATTTTGCATAGATGTTCTCGACGTGCTTCTTCACTGTGTGGTAGCTTATGAAAAGCTCGTCGGCGATGGCACGGTATGTCAGGCCGTCCAGGAGAAGCCTGGCGACTTTCTGCTCTGCGTTGGTGAGCTCCGGCAGACTGCCGTGATCGCTGCTATTAATGTCGGCCTGCTCAGTGGAGCCTGTTGCAGCGGCTGATGATGCATCGGTGTCGGCGGCTTTTTTATTATTCGGGGCCGGGGGATATTTCCCGGGAGCGGCTTCAGGTGTATCGCCGCAAAGTCCGTGCACATCGTAACGGTCGCAGTCGAATTCGTTTTCCGGCGTGATGGTGATCCAGTGGTATCTGTCCACGATGCCGTGGGAGTAGCATTGGTCGTAAGGGTGGATGACGAAGACGTGATTTTTTATGGTCTTCACCATGACCGGCATCTCATGGTTCCTGACGCCGGAAGCCGAGCTGTGACTGGCGGTCTTGTTTTTCTCCGGGCGTGCAGTCGCAGAAAAGGTGTCGCTGTCAGCCAGCAGGAAAGGCACCCAGAGACATGGGAAAGTCCCGTCCAGGGTCTGGAGCACGGCTTCACCCAGGATATCGCAGAGATAGCTTTCCGCCACACTGTTGCAGCTGAGCACGTGCATGAAATCATCGGTCACGAAGTACGCCTTTTCCCCGGAAGCGATGATCTCGTCCTGGATATCCGAAACGATCATGGCTTGCTCACGTTTCTTGAAACCTTTATAGGCATTGGCGATGGATATGTAAATGTCGCTGAGGCGGTCCATATCCTCCGGCGTGAAGTCGCCCTCGTCAGCCGTTTTGAAAAAAACTATCCTTATATACGCATTGATGCCGAAAGCCATAGTGACACTGTAGTGTGCACCAAAAATTTCCCCGATGAATTTTGCATAAGGGGAAGCCTCGTACCCGTCGGGGGCGATCAGGTCGGTGGATCTGTAAAGTCTCGGCTCGGTGTTGAAATAGTCCAGCCTGTCCCTGACGGCGTCCCGGTATATCCTGTCGCCGATGACGTCTTGGGAGCGCAGTTTCCTGTAAGGGTGGGTGCTGCTGTCTGTCAGACTGGCATCGGGACCGGTCCAGGAAAGGAACCTGCCGGAAGGATCGAAGAACATGATGAGACTGCTGCCCAGCTGGAAATTGCGTTTCAGGGAATCCAGCATTACACCGCCGAAAAATTCCCGGGCAGTGAGCTGCCGCTCCGACATTTCCGAAAAAAACTCCATCTGGCTTTTAGTGTTGAATATCATCTTTTCTTATGTACCCTTCCTGTAAAATCGCCCCGCAGCCCGCAGCGGATATGAAAAAAACATCGCCGCCTGCAGAACTTCTGATATCAGTATTATATACGAAAAACCAGCTGAACGCCATAGGCGGAGCAGCAGGGATATATTGATATCAGTCAGTCGCGGGCAGTAGTAAAACCCTATGTCAGTTCCAATCTTCCATAAGCAGAAAATCCCGGATATTGCGATGTTTGATGTCGTTGCGGCTCATGTCCAGCTCATCCATAGAGACGACATATTTGGGGAAGTTGTCGCTTATACTGTCGTAGACACTGAACTTACGGTCAATGGTCTCTTCAGATGCAAGAAGATAGGTGACCTGTATATAGATTTTTTCATTACGGTCATGACAGATGAAATCTATCTCTTTATTCTTGGATTTGCCAACGGTAACAGTGTATCCGCGGCGGAGCAGTTCCATGCAGACGATATTTTCAAGTATCAGATTTATATCACGCATATTACCGCCGAATACAGCTTCACGTATACCATGATCGGCTATATAGTACTTTTCGTTTGAAGCAAGTAACTGCTTGCCTTTTATATCTTCACGCCTGATCTGATAGAAAAGGAAGGCGTCGCAGCAATACCGGATATAATTCATTACCGTTTCAGCAGCCACAGTCCTATGCTCGCTTTTGAAAAACTTTACCAGAGATGCCGCAGAGAACGTATTGCCGACATTTACAGTGATATAGGATATGACCCTTTCCAGCAGATCTATATCACGGATACTGTTGCGTCTGACGATATCCTTTAGCTGTACGGAGTTGAAAAGATCAGTGAGATATTGTCTCGAAGGCTGTTCTTCATAGCGTATATTGGAAAGGTATGGCATGCCGCCGCAGAGAAGATATTTCTGAAAGCACTGAGGCACAGATGTTTCAGGTGCTGTCTGATGGTAAAGTTCCGTGAATTCAGAGAAAGAAAAAGGATATATGACAAATTCCACATAGCGCCCGCCCAGATACGTGGCGAGTTCACCAGAAAGAAGTCTGGCGTTCGATCCGGTGATGTATATGTCGCAGTCCATGGATACACGGAGAGAGTTGATACACTTTTCCCATCCGTCGACCTCCTGTATTTCGTCGAAGAATAGATACAGCCTTTCGCTGGCTCCGGCAGCTCTCTCTCTTATTTCATCATGGAGCGCACGGGCTGTATGCAGATGTTCATATCTCATATCTTCAAAGTTGATGGAAATGAACCGTGACGGATCTATACCTGACTCTTCAAGCTCCTGTTTTATAAGATCCAGCATGACAGATTTACCACACCGCCTGATCCCCGTTATGACCTTTATCAGATCAGTTTCGATAAAAGGCCGGATACGTTTCATGTATATTTCTCGTTTTATCATATGGATCACCATCCCCCATTTCGTATAATCGAATACAGAATATCACATTTATAATATGAACCCAATGAATTAATGATGATTTTATCAGTTATAACTGATAAAATTTAAAATATGCACAAAGTATAAGATATAAATAATAAAACTGCAGGTCCCGCAATGCGGTGTTCCTGCAGTTTTTCTGTTTCGATATATTTTCCTGCCACGCTGAACGTTATGCAGTCCGTTTTCTGCAACCGGTCCTGTCATGCACCGGTGGTGTGTTTCATATCGATATCGTTCTACTTTGCTCTAACGGTTTTCACTGCTGAGTATGCGCCGTAGATCTTCTTGCCTTTAACGGTCTTGTAGGCTCTTACTTTGTAGTAGTAAGTCTTGCCTTTTTTCAGGCTCTTGTTCACTACTTTTGTCTTCGTTGTCGTGAAGATGCGTTTGTAGCTGCCGTTCTTCTCAGTGGCTCTGTACACTTTGTATCCCGATGCACCTGATACCTTCGTCCAGCTCAGGGTCGCGGATCTCTTACCGGCCTTTGCCTTCAGGGTCACCTTTGCAGGGACAGGCTTTACTTTTGCAACAGCTGTGTATGAGCTGTAGAAGTTCCTGCCGCCCAGCGCTCTGACTTTGTAGTAGTAGTTCTTGCCTGTGGTGAGTTTCCTGTCAGTCATGGAAAGTGATGAAGTGGTCTTAACCAGTTTATATGTGCCCCTGGCGGATGTAGCCCTGTAGACTTTGTATTTGTCTGCGCCGGCTGCTTTGCCCCATGTGAGTTTCACGGAAGTAGTTCCGGCTGATCTTGCCTTGAACTTCGCAGGTGACGCAGGCACTGCTCTGATGCTGCATGAAGCGGACTTGTCGCCGGCAGATGCAGTGATGGTAACGTTTCCGGCTTTCAGTGCTTTGACTTTACCGTCTTTGCTTACTGTTGCGATGCTTTCGTCCGAGGACGTCCATGTCACAGTGCGGTCGTCTGCATACGCAGGAGCCACCTCAGCTGTCAGATGGAGAGTCCTGCCACATGTGAGCTTTGCAGAAGTCTCGCTGATGCTGACTGACTCTGCACCGATCACGTACTCTTTCTCGTAGTCGTCCGTGAAGTACCAGAGGACTGTATCGCCCTTTTTCAGGATGTAGTTGTCAGCCGAGACTTCGCCGTCCTTGCCGTTCACCCTGTACATCCAGCCGCTGTTCGGGCCGTTGCCTGTGCCGGAAAGGGTCGTGCCGTCAGGCGATGTGATGGAGCTGATGTAGTTGGAAGCTCCTGTGTACTTGTATCCGTTCTTGTCCAGGACAGTCTTTGTAAGATCCATAACTGAAGTTCCTTCTTCAACGGTCGAAGTCTCAGCAGCTATCCACTGGATGTAGGCCTTGTGCTCGCCTTCCTTGTGAGCCGTGTCGCCCATCATCGCAAAGGAAACGGAGAATTTCTCAGGAGCAGGTTCTTCACCTGACTTCTCGCCTTTGACTGTTACAGTGACTGAGACTGGCTGTCTGTAAAGTTTCTGGAAAGTCTCATTGTCAGGGTATTTCTCTGCGTATCTTGCATATGTCTCACTTGTGAGGCAGCTGTCCACAGTCACCTTCGTGTCATATTCAGGCTTGTGGTAGAGCAGGTTTTCGTGTGCGATTACTGACGGTGCACTGGAGCGGAATGTACGCCAGAGAGCTGACCCCATAGGGTCGTATCCGTCGATGTCAGCAGGCACGATGCCGTGATCTGTCCTGTCAGCGTTGTCATGTACCCATACCAGTGTCTTACCGTCATCTGCAAAATGGACTTCCTGGAATGCATGCATGTCTTCTGTGATGCTGTCCTTGTCAGTGTTGCCGCCCTTGATGCCATCAAAGTATGATGCCTTTGCAGCTTCCATAAGGCTGACTTCTTTGTCGATATCGCTCTGTACCAGCGGCGCCAGTTTCACTATAAAGTCCTTTGTCACAGCGATATCGTAGTTTTTGTGTTTCATAGTCACAGTGAAAGTGACTTCTTTTGCTGACCCTCCCGGGAGAGGTCTGTAAATATTGCCTTTGTAGGCGTTCACTTTGAGACTATCTCCGTCTTTACTTGTTACAGTGAACTTGTAGTTGTCATAGTCTTCTATGCCTGTCTTTGCAGGACGGAGAAACTGGATGTCGTCAGTGATGTTTTCAGGGTCAATGGCATTGTCAGTTCCAAAGTATGTGAGCTTGTCGATAGTGTAGTTGTCATCGAGATCTTTCTGCATCTTGCTGTGGATCTCATCGCCGATTGATTTTACAGTGACCTCGAAAGTTTTGGTCTGCTGAGTTTCTTTTTCGACAGTTTCATCGCCTCCCGACTGGCGGAATTTGTATGTAGCTGTCAGTGTGACTTTCTGATCCTCGATGCCACGGAGAGGCTCTGCCGTATACGGAGAGGAGCCGTCAGTAACGGATGGTGCAGTCACTTTGAGGACGTCGCTGTCTGATGACGTCCAGACTACTTCACACCATGTTTTACCATTTATTTTCGATGGCAGTTCCATTGTTGATGTAACTTCACCGAGGCTTGTGTTGTCGCCTTTGATGAGATCTTCGGTAGTAAGGTCGATGACTTCATCCTTCATCTGCTTGTTGACTTTCACCGTGTCCCATGTGAGGACTACACGTCTTGAAAGTTTCTTCTCAGCGTCGCCTTTCTTTAATGTAAAGTCAACAGTGTACGATGTCGTCCTGGTATAGAACATATCGCTCAGCTTGTTGAGGTCGTAATAAAGGTGAGTGATAGTGCCGTCTTTGGCTATACCTGCGTATGCGCTGTAATCTTCTCTGTCTGCTGTTACGTTGTCTATAGTTGCAGTCACGCCCTCGAAGCCTTTTTTTGCAAAGTCGTTTTGCATGTATGTGATGAGGTTTGTGTCTGCAGGGCTCTTCGGTGATGTTGCACCGTATTCATATTTTTTTGCAAGTTCGTCCAGTGTGCCAAGATCTGATAAAGCCTCAGCTGACCATACATTGAAAGTGAATTCCTTTGTGTCTGATTTTTCGCCTGACTTCACTGTTGCTGTAAGAGTAACCGCTGCAATGCCTTTGGCTGGCAGAGTCACCTGGCCGTCTGCGGAAATCACTGATGCATTGCTGCTGGACCATGTGATATCAGTGTCGTTTGAACCCTTTGCAGGAAGGTCGATCTTCAGAGCTTCTGTGATCTTTTCGTACTGTGTCAGCTTGAGCGCTTCTTTGGCTTCTGCGACTTTGAGTGCATCTGACTTGACGATGGCTGCTGTAGCATCTGAAACTGCAGATGAGTCGGCTTCACCGGAGGCTTTGACTCTGATAGTCATGCCGACATATTCTGTTGTATCAGGTATGGTGAACGACGCATCTGTCGCATCTTTGATGTCTTTGTATTGATCCTTGTCAGATGATACCTGCCACTGGTATGTCACGCTGGTAGCGTCAGCACCGTCTGCTCCTGTAGCCTTTGCCTGAAGCTTGTCTCCTGTTACGGCGTCGCCTGATACTGTAACAGCAGTAACCGCAACAGGTTCAGGTTCTGAAGAAGCTTCCCACTGGAGTGCCGGTGAGTCTGATCCTTTTTTGAAAAGAATGTCGGGCTCTACAGTGATGTCGTATGAGTTTGCCTTGTTGAGGTTCGCTATCGTTTCATCGCTGTTGATATCTGCTGCAGCTACAGCAGTGACGCCATCTTCATCTCCTTTGGTGAGGTCTGACTCGAGGTAGTAGTTGTTTGAGGATACTGCAGATGCATGGCTGCCGTTCTTGGCGTAGATCTGGCCGTTGATGGCAGTCGTGCCGCTGTAGTCATAAGTCGTTGTTGTCTTGCCTGTGTTGAGGCAGTTGAATACTTTGCCCCCATTGCCTATCCTGGCAGTGATGCCGGCTGTACGGGCATTTTTGATACCTGAGCTGACGGAAATGCTGCCTTTGTTGTAGCAGTGGTATACGGAACCCTTGTCAGCGTTGCCGACGATACCGGCTGTCCTCACTGTCGTGTTGCCTGTCTCTACAGATTCATAGGCTTTGATGCTGCCGGTGTTCACGCATCCCTTGATTACAGCATCTGTATCAGACATGTATCCTGCGATACCGCCGAAATTCTTCTGTTTGACGGTTTCATTACCTGTCTGTACTGTGCCTGTGAAGGATGACTTTGTGATAGTTCCGGAGTTGTTGCCGACAATACCTCCGAAGTAAGATGATCTGGAAGTTGAATTGTCAGTAACGACAGCGGTGCTGCTGCAGTTTTCGATGACGCCGCCGGCATTGTTCATACCCATCAGCGATCCTGTGTTGCTGGCAGTGTTGGTCACCTTGCCTGACTTGATATCGACATTGCTGACCGTACCGTATGAGTCGCCGAAGAGACCCTGGTATCCGGATGATGCATCGATGCTGAGATTGCTGATGCTGTGGCCTTTGCCGTCGAATTTGCCCTTGAACGGATTGACATCCGTGCCTATGGCTGTCCAGTTCTGACCGTTTAGGTCGATATCGGATGTGAGTTGGGCATTGGCGTCGCTTCCGGCAGCGCCTGTTGTGCCGTCATTGATTTCTTTGGCAAACCATGCCAGGTCTGCGGCATCTTCTATCTGATACCACGAGATCCCACCGGATTCACTTACGGCAGGTGCCTCTGCCGCCGGTTCGCCGTTCCATCCGGAAGTGCTGTCAGCAAACGCTGTTGCCGGGATACAGGTGGTGAGCATCATGATGGCAAGCAGCCAGCTGACCGCAATGCGTTTTCTGTGATTTTCCTTCATTGAATAAATTCCTCCTTTTAATAGTTTTGTTATATCTGAGCAGCGGTCATATATGCCGGGCTGACGATGCGTTCAGCGGTGTATACGATCCGGCTGCGGTTGTCATAGTTTTCTGAGCCTGTCTGCAGTGGGCTGCTGGCCGCTTGCGTCAGTGCCTGCCGGTCAGTATGCGGGCGGCGCAGCTCGTGGATATTACATTATGGTAGAGTTTTCAGGGTTTTTTGCTGAGAAACCTACCATTGCTCTGGAGACGGCTTATCACGGTCATTGTCCAGGCTACAGATGGTAGAGTTTCCGCGATTTATTTCAGGAAAATCTACTCTTCTCTCTGCAATAAGGTGTATATCCCGACATTTGCAGGTTCCAGTTCGGCAAATGGAGTGCTGGGAGTAGGTTTTTGAGATTTTTGCTTTAAAACTCCTACCATCAGTGCGTCTGCTGATCGTCTCACAAGTGCCGTTGATCATGAGCAGTAGGTTTTTCGAAAATTTCCGCCTGAAACTCTACCATTGCCGAACTGCAGTCTTTGTACGAGCAGCACTGTGGTGACTTGCCGCTCCGGGCTTGTAAGATCCGGCTGCAGATCGTATGTACCGTTCGCTGCGCCACTTCAACTCATTACATTCATTGCTTTTCGTTATGCCGGGCGGATCGCCCATGGCTCTCCGGGAAAAAAGGCAACGCTCACTGCGTTCACTCCTTTGCTTGCAGCTATGGTTGGAGATCTATCCACGAAGCTTGAAGCCCTGCCCAAATCTATGATTTGGCGCACAGGTCTCATGCAACACTCACTACGTTCGTTCCTCCGCCTGCGGCTACGCTGTCCAGCCTGCCTTGCTAGAGAGAACGGACAGCAAACAGGCTTCAGCATGTTGGAGCGTAAGCATTGGTGGCTCACCGCTCCGTTCTGTCTGATCCGGCTGCAGCCAACAAAAAAACGGGCTGCCTTTGTTGCAGTCCGTTTTGTCGCAAATACATATCTTGATTCCGGTGCCTGTTGTTTTTATATTGTATATCATCGTGTGACCTGTTTTGATTCGAGTGCAGCAGCATTGTGCTTGTCTGTTGCATCCGCTGATGATCTGTCGTCTGAGGGTATACCAGGCTCCGTATTGCAGTCTCGCCGAAGTATCCGTCGGCTGCTCTGCATGGCATCCATGCAGGTCTCCTGGCTCGCAGGTCGCCGCAGACTTTCAGCCTTCCCGGAGTTCATAACTCCAGTGACATTGTTGAAAATCCGCTCGCTGCTTACAGTGGCGGTACCGCACCGGATTTTCACCGGTTTCCCTTTTCACCTCCCGGCAGGTCAGTCAAACATACCTGCTTTAAGGCACATGAAAGCTTGTCCTATTGATTTTTGACAGTATTGTAACATACAAACAGATGTTTTGTCGACAGATATCAGGGAATTATATGCACATATTTCAAAAGAAATGCGGGCAGCTGCGTCGGTGAGTGCGGAATCCTACGTAGAGCGGGCTATCAGACTTTTCTACGGGCGCAAAGTCCGCTATACCGATCGTTCTTAACAGTCTGACAGCTTAAGCAGCAAGATGGATAATACCTTACTGGCTGTAAGGAATATTAACCATAAATATATTGTAATAGCAGGTTTCTGCGCAGAGGAGCAGCGGAATCATACCTCCGGTCGCGGGCGTTAAACAGTTCATGGGCATCGGCTTACAGGATACTATGGTTACGCGTCATGTCACTTTGCATCCGGAGTGTTTATGCCAGAGGAGAGAGTTCAGGAATTGCCTGGATGAAAATAGTCCAATATGTTTTTTTGATGTATTTTTGCTCCGAGCCTATATACAAAATATAGTGGCTGGGTGTATAATCATCTCCAGATGATGTGAAAAAGCGGATGATCTGAATGCCGACAGAAGGGTGAGTCCGCAGATATAGATTTCAGATAATGGGAGGGATATTTAATGGCAGTAACTATTACAGGGAACGCAGATCCGAGGGAAGCGCAGGCTTACGTGGACTATCTGCAGGAAAAGTACAACAGGAAGCTGGAAACACTGGATATAAATATCGACGGAGATTTTGCAGATCTGGATTACACTTTCTCGCATGTGCCATTCGAGAGGATCAGAAGGATCACTGGATATCTGGTAGGGACCATGGACAACTGGAACGACGCCAAGAAAGCCGAAGAGCGCGATCGTGTGAAACATTCCGTTGGATCAGAGCAGGGCGAGGAAATGGAGCAGCTTTCATAGGAGCGTTGCAACGTTCGCTGGCGCTTACTCCTCCGCCTGCGGCTACGCTGTCCAGCCTGCCATGCGAATCGCCTTGCGGCTCTTCGGACAGAACGGCGTTTTTTCCCAGCTTCAGCTGGTTCGGAAAATGCAACAGCAGTGGCGGTAAGCCGCAACGCTTACACTCCAACAGGCTACCGCCTGCTTGCTGTCCGTTTTGCCAAGCGGATCGCCATCGGCTCTCCGGGCAAAATGGCAACGGACTAAAGTCCTGTGGCTCTCACATGGGACTTTCCGCGATTTGCTCCGCAAACCGGGACAAGTCTCCAAACGAAGCGAGTCGGAGCGACGAAGGAGCATTGCGGACCGGTGTCTTTCAGCAGTAAGACGGGAGTGCCCATGAACATAGAAAACATTTGAGTGCAGCAGTTTTATCGACCGCTGCGCTGTTTTATTATGTAGGAAATATCTCCTTCGGAGATATTTCCGGAGTTTTAACGCTCGCCGAAGCTCACTCCAACTCACTGCGTTCGTTGCTGTCCGTTTTTCCGTGCGGATCGCCGA
>CAJJPZ010000010.1 GCA_905193765.1 uncultured Eubacterium sp. | reverse complement strand
GGCCTTGCCGTTTTCATCGAGTTCGAAATCATACAGTATGTCAGGCATACGTCCTATGGTGATTTTAACTGTTTCTTCCAGCTTTTTGCCGTCTGACAGCTCGTATGACACCTTCACCTCACCGTCATACTGCTGAGTCTGATCCTTGTTCTGTGCGATGAAGGTATCTCCGTCCATCTTGCCTATATCTGACGGTTCCTTGCCATCCATCTTTGATATTATCTCCCATTTAAGGACTCCCTCTGAGAGATTGACATCACATGACTTGTATCTTGCGTATATTCCCAGGTCTGATTTTTCTCCAAAGTCGAGACTGACACTTGAAGAACTGAACCCTATAGTATCAGGTTCAACTATATATACCGTAGATGTGCCTACAGTTTTGCCGTCATGCAGCAGCTGTGCCTCCACATCCCCGATCTTTCCGTTTGATTTGAATATGCCTTTTTCATCTATGGTTCCCAGGTTCCTGCTTTTCTCTGAAAGCTGCCATTCACATCCATCAGGCAGAGCAGCTGCATTGCCGTATGCATCTACGCCTTTTGCTGTGAATTCCACAGATGATCCAGGTGTATAGTATTCATCTACAGGTGATACAGATGCGTGATCGAATTTACCGTCTTCAGGTGCTTCGGAAACCAGCAGCAGTGATGAAGATACATTTCTCTCGCTTCCATCTGAAGGGCTGTTTCTTAAAGTCAGCCCATCCTCACCCTCACGTTTTGAATCGAAGGTTGCCGAACCGCCGCCGTCAAGCTGGAGCACTGTGGTGCATCCTGCCTTGATCAGCTTGTTTGAAACTTCATTGTAAGTCTCTCCATGTGATATAGGCAGATTCTTCCCTCTTGTGACGTATGTCACTATGGATCCGTCAGCTTTGATACCGATAGCAGCACGGGCGTACTTCAGTGCGCCGTACTCATCAGATGACATATCTATCAGTTTGCCATCCAGTACGGATATCTTGTCTCCGCCCACTGCTTCCATGACATTTTCGCTGAGATCGATTGTCGCACCATTGTGCTCGCCCTCAGAAATGACTTTACCGCTGCCGTCACAGATGACGGCACATCCGTCCTTCATTACTGCGAAAAAGTTCCTGGAATTGATCCCGTTGATGACCTTGCCACCCATGACAAGCGCACCCATTGGCTGACCGGTCTGCATGTTGTAGAAGTCACCATTCATTGCAGCGACTACAGTTTCTCCCGGATGTGCCTTCTCATATGCCTTTGCCTGCTTTGATACAGGCTGCAGAGCCCATTTCGAGCCGTCATAGTTATTGTAGCCTGCCACGAGCTTCAGACAATTCTCCTTATCGGTTATATCTGCACTGCAGAAAAAACCGATACACTGATCTGTCGCTGTCTTGTTATTTGAAACAACGACATTCTCTGTGACTCCCCTGCAGATACCGTGTACCGTGTTTTTTGTCACGACAACGTTATCCGATATCTCGTCTCCGACCTTCAGTGCAACGCCGCCTGACGCGGCAGCACTCTGCGGACATACCAGCACAGCCAGTATAAGCGCGAGAATCACCAGCGTTAACTTGCTTTTTGATTTCATATCAACTCTCCTCCCCTGTGATATTCTCTCTGTCAAGCACTTGCTTATAAAAAACCTGGTTCGAATAGTATATCATATATCCAGGTGTCATGGTACCCGGATAGACTTTTTTATATAAAAACTGTGCAGTATAACATCATACTGCTGCCCTCAGTTATATCAGCAACACTTTATCATCGCAGATACTTTGTAAATATAAGCAAAAACCGCATTTTTTTACTGAAATAACATGCCATATATGCTATAATCTATATGATTTTTATTTATTATTACGTACGGAGGAAGTATAAAATGCTCAACAGACGAATAACCAGGATGTTAGTCATCTGCACACTCGCAGTTGCTCTCCTGGCTGTACCTGCCGTTTCGAATGCACTGGAGAACACAGATCTTCATAATATAACCACTGAAGATCCGGCATCCGGAAACGACCAGCCATCAGTTACCACAAATGATATAAGCGACAGTGAACTATTCACAGTGACACTTGAAAAAGCCTCTTATTCTTATACAGGCACGCAGATATGCCCTGAAGTAATGATCGTATCTACTGCAGACGGCGTCCGGCTTACTAAAGATACTGACTATACTGTTGCATATTCGGATAATATCAATGCCGGAACTGCTAAAATCACTGTTACAGGTGCAGGCAAATACAAAGGTATGCGTGATGTCAATTTCACTATTTCAAAGCTCAGCATATCAAAAGCAGCTGCCAAACTCAATTATACCAAAGCCATATACTCCGGTAATCTGAAAAAGCCAGGAGTCACAGTCAATCTTGATGGCAACAAACTCAAAGGCGGTTCGGATTATACGATAGTTTATAAAAACAACCGCAATGCCGGTACTGCTACAGCTATCATCAAAGGCAAAAACAATTACAGCGGTTCTATCAAAAAAACATTCAAAATCAATCGTAAAAGCATTGTTAAATTTTCGGCGAAGCTGTCATATACATTCACCGATTACAATGGAGCTGCAAAAAAGCCAAAAGTAACGGTGAAGGGCAGATTCGGCGGTTCTATGAAAACCCTACTCAGCAGCGGAACGGTCGGAAGCAGCAAGGTCAAAATTTCATATAAAAACAATGTCAATACAGGCAAGGCTACTGTACAGATCACAGGAAAAGGTAATTATACTGGAACGATACAAAGAAAATTCAAGATAGCCAGCCAGACCGAATATGGCATGTATAAAAAAGCCCAGAAAAACTCAAGTAAAACAAAGTATCTCATACTTATAAATACCTCGGCTCACCGTGTAGGAATATACAAAGGATCAAAAAACAACTGGAGCGAGATCAAGTACTGGAAATGCGCCAACGGAGCTCCTGCAACACCTACTCCTAAGGGTACATTTGAAGTAGTCAACAGAGGCACAAGTTTTGGAAAAAACAAGGGATATACTGCGTGGTACTGGACAAGATTCTATAAGAATTTTCTCTTCCATTCAGTTCTTTATCAGCAGGGCAGTGCTACAAAACTCAGAGACGGAAGACTTGGACTTGCAGCTTCCCACGGATGTGTTCGTCTTGCAAAAGATAATTCACACTGGATATATAAGAACATCCCTAAAAAAACAAAAGTCATTTCATACTGATAGTTATATGTAATGGAGTATAATTACAATTTAAAAGCCACCTTTATCAGATTTTGATATGGTGGCTTTTGTATTTACATTATCGTGCATATATCCGGCTACTTGTTCTTTATGTCCTCTTTGATACATGTGGTGGAGATATCCGGTGTACGCTCAAGATACACGACCTCTGCGCCTTCCTCCTTTAGAAAGTCGAATTTTCCTTTCCAGTCATCTCCGATAACAAATGTGTCAATATGATACTCATGTATATCGCTTCTTTTCTGATCCCAGCATGTCTCCGGTATTACCAGATCCACATATCTAATGGACTCCAGAAGCTGCTTGCGCTGCTCATAATTGAAATAGCATTTCTTCTTTTTCTTTTCCCAGTTGAACTCATCAGTAGACAATGCTACTATCAGATAGTCTCCAAGTTCCTTCGCTCTTCTGAGCAGATTGATATGTCCGTAATGCAGCAGATCATATGTGCCATATGTGATAACTCTTTTCATAATATAAACCTCTCTTGATCCGTAAAGTACAGATGTCTTTATCTGAATATCAGCTCCGTCAGCCGTTCTGCTGCATTGCCATCATTCATACTGTTATATCTGTCATTGAACTTCCTGTGAAGGTCCTTGCTGCCTCCGAAATCTGTGGCTTTTATTATATCCACCAGTTCGCCTTCCGTCTTAACTACGCTGCCTGGAAGCTCACCGATATCGAGATAGAAGCCCCTCATCTCATCACGATATTCCTCCATATCATACATATAGAACAATATAGGTCTGTTCAATATGGCATAATCAAAGAACACGCTCGAGTAATCAGTAATTAGAAGATCCGCAGCGATATAGAGGTCATTGATGTCATCATACCCCGAAACATCATATATGAATCCCCTGTATGCATCAAAATCGAAGTCATCTGCCACAAGATAGTGCGCTCTGAACAGTATTATATACTCATCCTCAAGCTGACTCCTTAGATAGTTAAAATCCACAGGACTCCTGTATACATAACCCGATTCAGAATCATGCTGATTGTCCCTCCATGTAGGCGCATACAGGATCACTTTCCTGTCACAGTCAGCAATACCCAGTCTACGTTTTATCTTATCAGCATCTTTATCACTGTATACATTAAGAAAATCATTCCGTGGATATCCTGTTTCCACCACTTTGCCATATCTGTCCGATGCATCCAGATTCCATGCAGAGGTGAATTTATCCGTCACAAAAGGGCAGGATGAGATTATATAGTTGAACCGCTGAGCATCAGTCCTGTACTTCGTACGTATCTCACTAACCGAATTCATGGCATTGTCTGAATTGATTATATCATAACCCAGACGCTTGAGAGGCGTCCCGTGCCAGCACTGCACATATACCTGATCTTTTTTAGGTGTCCAGTGATCAGGCGCACGAAAATTGAATATCCAGTATTTTGCCTCCGCAAGGAAACGCTCACATTCTGCACTGCCCTTTCTAACGACCAGGGTATCACGGTTCTTCTCAAGAAAACCGTATTTCCCGGGATCATCAAATATCCATACTGACCGATATCCTGAAAACCGATCTTCCCTGATCATATATTCGTATACAGCTTTAGGGCTGCATGCGTAATTCTTCCCGCTGTATGCACTGAATACCACCAGTCTGTCATCCGTCTTACAGGATACGGCTCTCATCAAATACCTTACCTTGTACATCCCGTACATGCAGTTTCTCATTATCATGCGCAGCACCGTGGATTTTTTTGCAACGTTTTTCAATAATGCCGTGACTTTCAAAATGACCTCCTATCCGGAAACTTTCTCTATGATGAAATCACCCAGCTTCTTCGTACAACCGTCAGTATCCGCCTCTATATATTTACTGCGGAAATCTCTGACAGCTTCTTTCCTGTACTCTTCCCCAAGGCATCGAAACAGTTCTTCCTCAGTCCTGCATACATATCCGCCTACGGCCTCTTTCCTCAGGTCCATATTGAGCCCCACATTATGCTCATAAGAGCCTTCATCCGGCTGATAGAAATACAGCTCTGTATCTCTCACAGCCGCTTCAAAGGCGATAGCGGAATAATCTGTCACCACCTTGTCACATATCCTCAGCCAGTCCATAGATGAATATCTGTTGTCAGCTATTGCACCGGCATCCTCTGCCCATGAATAATCGCCTTTGTCCAGCGCATGTTTCTTTATCACCAGCGCGAACCTGCTGAAATCGAATCCCTTCACGAACTTTTCCATATCCAGTGCTGCATTTTTCCTGAAAGTAGGCACATACAGCACGATCTTCCGTTCACCGATCTGCGGATACTCTGCCATTATCTCAGCTTTCAGATCAGCGCTGTCAGCACGTATATAATCCACACGGGGCAGATTCATGTACACCATGCTTTCCTCCGGCACCCTGAAAGCCTCCGCAAAGAAACTCCCTGTGATCCTGCCGGGAGCAAGCACATAGTCATAATTCCCGTGCATGTTCATCTTTTCTGAAACGGCCCTGCTGTGCCCGTCAGGACGGTCTGTATTCTGCCATCCAAACTTTTTGACGGCGCCCAGCGCATGCCACATCTGTATGACACACTGTCCCTGCTTTTTCGGCAGTACAGATACCGGTATGCAGTACCCGTCGATAACTACCACACGGGAATCCGCTATATGTCTTATCTGCTTCAGCATATGCATGCAGTACGACAGTCCTCCGGCGAAACTCCTGTTGAGTTTTTTCGTCAGTACCACCGTATCTATGCCTGCTTCGTCAAGATAGTTTTTCAGAAGGCTGATATCCAATGTCGGTTCATCTGCCTGTCTGCTTATCACTGTAACTTTGCGCTTAAGTTTCACCGGTCTGAAAAACAGATCGACGAATCTTATGATCCCAATCGCTGCAGATACAAAAAAATCAGTCATATCAATTTTTCTCCGTCGTTTCATCCTCAGATCTGTGAGTATATACGAAGCGCATGAGTGCAGCCAGTGGATAGAATTTACGGAAGTGCCTGTACGCCTTGCGGTCATCATCGTTTTTCACGAAGTGCACATCTGACTCCTTCATTGCTCTCTTCAGATCGCTCCACGAAAGACGTCCCATGGTGTATTCCTCTATGAGGACTTTCTCGCTTACAAATGTCTTGCCCGGCGTCACTTTACACCCCATATCAAGAGGCTTTCCTGTAAGCATGTAATCCGCATACATTCCCGGCAGATTGACGCCGCACTTCGTTACGGCGTATCCCGATGCTCCGAATCTCATGTTTATCTCGACAAAATACATCTTTCCGTTCACCGACTCTATCAGATCGACGTCATAGAGACCTTCGTAACCGAGGCTGTTGACGAATTTTATAAGATCGTCCACAAGCGGCTGGAAATCAGAACACGGCAGTATGCGACCTGTCACCGCCACTCCTCTGTGCTCGTCCTTTCCACCTTCTTCCGCAACGAAAAAACCCGGTCCTATCGTTCCCTGTCTTGTGCTGACTCCCAGCAGAGAGTATTCCTTCGCTATCTCTACATAGTCCTCCACAAGCATTTCGATATCCTTCTTCTCTGAGAACTCCGTCAGATAACCTCTGAGTTCCACCTCGCTGTCGCACTTCCTCATCCTCTTCTTCGAGCTGCTCTTACTTATGTTAGGCTTAATGAAGCACGGGTATGTCACGCTTTCCGGTATGGTGAACTCGCCGCCTCTCGTCCTTATTACGCAGCTGTTGAGCACATTCAGTTCTGCAGCAGCAGCCAGTTCCTTCTGTCTTCCCTTTGCCATCAGACGATTGAGTTCACCCGGCTCATTGTTTATGTTCTGTATGATGTAGTATTCACTTAGCTCATCCAGATAATCATCTGCGATGTATGCCACAAGGTCGTCCGCCGGTATCAGCAGCATCCTGTGATCAGGATCCGCCAGCACCTTAAGGCGGTTCACTATACGGCGGCTCCTGCGCCTCGATACACATACGTAATAACCTTTGATATATTTACTGTAGGCATCCGGTTTGAGCATGCGCTTCATCGGGTTCCTGCGTCGTGGTCTTACCTGGAATATCCTGAGTATCTCCACTTCATATCCGGCTTCTCCCAGAGACCTTGCCATGGTCAGGTTGGAACAGTAGTTTCGTCCTGCCACCATCACTCTCGGTTTGTCGGAATCAGGATCTCTCCTGTTCCTGCGCTTTGTCTGCGGATATCCCAGAAGCCATGCTTTCAAGGCTCTCAGATATGGTTTGAATACTCTGAGTTTTTCCTTTATCTTTCTGCGCCGCGCGCGTTTTATCATATCCTTTATGAAAAATTCTCCCGGAGCCGGATCATCATCGTTGCACAGCAGCTTTATGTCTGCAGCTGCTATACATTCGTCGAGTTCCTTCTTTGTCATGAAGCCGTTGATGTAATCATCCCACGCAACTTTTTCATATATGAATGATTTGCCATATGCTTCGACTTTCTCATCTTCAGGAGTGTGGCCCTCGCCCAGAGCCTCTTTGACAAACAATGCCGGCAGATTCACGCCACTCATGAAATATGAGAAGTTAGGACCTCCGCTTCGCAGGTTCACTTCATTGAAATATATCTTATCTCCGACTATATTAAGCTCCATGTCGAACATGCCGAAATAATGGAACTCTCTCAGCATTGCTGTAACGGTTTCCTGCAGCTGTCCCAGTTCTTCCAGCGGATAGACTTTGCCTGCCAGCGTAACGCCCTTCTCATACTGGGCAACATTAGTCTTCTTTATTATAGCAGGTATTATGACCTCCTGATCCAGACATACGCCTCCGATGTCTATCTCATTGTCTATCTCAAGGAATTCCTGCACCAGCACTGATCTGTCTGCGTATATCCTGCGGAGTCTGTTGAGATGGCTCAGAAGTTCCGTTTCATCTTCGCACTTAGCCATTTCACGCTTGTATCCTGTGATGCTCTCCATAGGTTTGCAGAAACATGGATATACCATATCCTCAGGTATGACCACACGGTCTCCTCTCAATGATATGCTCCACTCCTTCGGTACAGGGAGTCCGACTTTCCTTGCCAGCTCCGACTGCTTTATCTTTCCCATATGCTCAGTCATAGTTCCTTCACCGCCGCCGACTATCTCCGGCATGATGAATATGCTTTTGAGTTTTTCACGGTTCTGATCCATTATAGACGCCGTATAATCATCTGTAGGGAAAAGCACCGGTTTTTCATCGCACATGCCCTTGTATTTCAGCAGTTCCTCCAGCAGCTCTGCATCGTCTCCGTCTTTTACTTTCTTTGATACGACTTCCACAGAGTTCCTGACATATCTGCTGCAGGCAGCTACCTGCGACCTTCCCTCTCTGAATGCACTTGCCACAAGATCTACAGTATATCCCGCTGCACCCAGCGACCTTATGACACTTATTCCTGTAGAGTAGTTCCTCGACAGGACCACAACCAGCGGTTTATTACTTATATCCATTACTTGCCCTTCCTTGTAAGATCAAAGGTATTTCTCCATCACATACTTCATTCCCCGCTTTTCAGGTATATACGGCATCTGAAGGATCACCGCGCCCGGCATAGTATTAGCCTCGATAAGTACCGGACCGTCTTCGGATATGGCGATATCCCAGCCGAGATATCCTTCAAGATCTTTTCCGGCGTCTCTTACCATATCAAGTGCTTCAGAAAAATACGGAATCATGAAACCCTTTACTGCAACTCCCGTTGATGTGGTCTTGTATATGTTACACGAAAGGTCTATGCCATCTGTTACGACTTCCCCGGTTTCAAGATCTATCCCTGCAACTATGCCGCCGCTATGGAAATTATCCACGACAGATTCGCCGCCACCTATCCTTATACCCGCATATGCTATATCCATATCACCATATTTTCTGTTGAACAATGATACGATACGAATAGTATTGACCGACTTTTCCGATAATGCCCTTATTTCAGGATGCTGAACAACAAACCCTTCGACAACGCCTAATGGCAATTTTACGATTTCTTCATATATATCGTCTATGTTGCCGCTGTCTATGTCAAATACTTCTATCCCTATTCCTCTGTTTCCTGAAATAGGTTTATAAATTATTTTTTTCTCATTGCAGAATTTTTCTCTGAATTCATCTCTGGACACTTTTTTTACTGAAGCCCATGGCCTTCCCAGATAATCCTCAAAGCGCCTGTCGAACTCGCATTTATCCCGTAACATCGATCCGATGCTTTTATCAGTATCATATTTTTCGATCAGTTTTCTCGAAACTCCCTGTGTAAAATACTCACATAATTTATCTTCATCCACATTCCACAGCTGATAGAAAAGATAATCCTTATATCCGGCTCCGGATCTTTCCTTCGCAAATTCGATTTTTTCTTTCGTTTTTTCCAGGCTCCAGCCTGTATGTTCCATTATAGCTGCGTAACAATCACTGCGGTTTTTTTCTTTCTGAGCCGCTTTATCTTCTTTATCCTGTTCTTTGTTGCTTGCTATCTGTTCATATATGCGTTCCTGATTTTCCACGGGGATATTGCAGAAATCATAACGTTCATAATCTCTGTAGCTGATTCCCAGTCTGTTACGGGCATCCCGTATCTGATCTTCTGCATATTCCCGGCTCCATCCCATACGTTCCATGGCATCCTTTATACAGCTTTCTTTCTGTTGTTTTCTTCGTTCCTTGCGCTCACAGATATTTTTATACTCTGCTTCCTGATCAGCTACAGGTATATTGTGAAAATCATACCTGTCATAATCCCTGAAGCTGATACCCAGTCTCGTCCTGGCATCTCTTATCTGCTTTTCTGCACGTTCACGACTCAGACCGGTCTTCCCCATCACGGAAATTATATATTTCTCATTTCTGTTATTGTCCTTATCTGTTCCGGCTGTCTTGTTACTCTTTTTCTTTTTTAAAAATCCAAACATTGTTAACTCCTGTTCCTTAAGCGATCCCTAAGCCTGTATGGCAGTTTCATCAACGCCGCCACAGCATAATATCTCCTGAAATATCTGTACGGTCTGTGATCATGTTCATCTCTGATGAAGTGTATATCTGCCTGCTTTACTCTTTTCCTGACCCCTGATATCGCCATGCCACTCCTGGCGTACTCTTCCATAAGAACTTTTTCATTTATGAATCTGCCTCCGGCTACCACTGTTCCCGGTATACTGTCGGCCCGGCGCTTTCCCAGCACATGATCCGCAAAGATCCCCGGGAGATCCACTCCGCTTGCTGTCAGAGCCCGTGCTGATGCTCCTGCGCGGAAATTTATCTCTACGAAATAAAGGTTCCCATCGGATGTTTCTATGAGATCAACGTCAAAAAGGCCTGTGTAATCAAGGGTTCTTATGAATTCCAGACATTTTCCCATCACCGATCCGATATACGAGCACGGTATCATTTTTCCTGTCAGCGCCACGCCTTTGCGCTCTCTGCTGCCGCCCTCCGCAACACGGAACAGCCCCAGAGCCTCTACGAGGCTGTCTGTACTTATTCCCAGCAGCGAGTATTCATGCTTTATATCTGCGAATTCCTCAGCAAGTATTTCCAGCCCTTCCTCCGGCTCGTACCTGCCGATGGCAGCTTCAAGTTCTTTCCTGTCGCCACACCGTGCCATACGGCTTTTGGTCCCTGTACGGCTGACATTAGGCTTGATGAAGCAGGGATATGTTATGTCATCAGGTATGATGAAGCTCCCGTCTTCATATCTTATGAGCCAGCTTTTCAGCATAGGCATGCCGAACCCGGCGGCGATCTCCTTCTGCAGTGATTTGTTCATCAGGCGTATTATACCCCCCGCTTTATCTCCTGCATTAGGTATGATATATGATCTGCTGAGTCTGTCGTAATTTCTGTCTGCTATATCCACGAGATGATCGTCAACAGGCATCAGCAGCTGCCTGCTTTCACCTGAGCTCATTTTTTCGAGAGCAGATATCACATTCATGACGTTTCCGTCCTCTATGCATACCTGAAAATTCCTGACATACCTGCTGTAGGCTTCAGGCTTCATGCTGCTCAGGATACTTGTCCTTCCCGGTTTCTTCGTGAAAACACGCAGTATATCCACAGCATATCCTGCCTGGCCCAGATCTCTGGTCATAGTAAGGATATTGCCGTAGTTCCGTCCTGTTATCAGAACACAATCTTTTGCAGTAATATCTCCGTCATCGAGTTCCGGTCCGTGACGTCTTCCAGCTTTCAGCTCCATGATCCTGCGCTTGACTGCGCTGAGCCTTATCCTCCTGGCGAAGCACCTTCCCGGCATGGGATCGTCACTGTTTGCCAGAAGTGTGAAATCTGCCTCCTTTAGGCATCTGTGAAGTTCGCTTCGCGACATGTATGAATAGATATAGTCCTCCCAGGCAACTTTCTCATACACGAAAGACTTCCCGAAGGTCGCTATCTCTTTTGCTTCATCGCTGTGATCACTGCCTGTCAGTTCCTTTACAAGTATCGCTGGCAAATTCACACCGTTGAGATAATATGCGAAGCTTGGTCCTCCGCTGCGCAGGTTTATCTCATTGAACAGGAGCCTGTTTCCGCATAGATTTAATTCCATATCGAACATGCCTCTGTACCCCAGACCTCTGAGCATGCTCACTATCTTTTCGAAAGAATCTCCAAGGACCGATACCGGAACCATTTTCCCGGCCATCGTTACACCACGCTCATGTCCTGATATACGGATCTTCTCTATCACTGCAGGTATTATCACATCCTGATCGAGACACACACCTGAGAGATCATATTCCCGGTCTATGTCCAGATATTCCTGGATGAGTACAGATCTGTCGTCATAAAAATCTTTCATCTCTTTCAGATGAGTCAGCAGCTGTTCTTCGTCCCGGCAAACGCACATCTCTTTTTTCTGCCCGGTTATGCTCTGCAGTGGTTTGACGAAGCATGGATACACGATGTCTTCTGGTATAAACATACCATCCCTCAGAGACACCATCCACTCCATCGGCACTGCAAGGCCTGCTTCCGCTGCCATCCGACTCTGGAATGACTTGTCCATCACATCCGATACAGACCATCTGACGGTTCCAGTGATATCCGGTATTATAAAATGCTTTTTCAGCATATCACGGTTCGCATCCACCACTGAGGCGGTATAGTCATCTGCAGGGAATATAACCTTTTTATCGAAAGTACTGTCTTCGTACTCTCTTAGAGCATCCAGTATGCCTGTTCCCGGATCTCCCTGTGTGAAGTCGGCCATCACCTCGCAGGATCTGCGTACATATCTGCTGCAGGATGCGATCACGGAACTGCCCTTCTTCCTGACGCTTGCTATCAGATCAACTGTATACCCTGCAGATCCAAGAGATCGTATTATACCCAGACCGGTGGAGTAATTTCTTGAAAGTACTATGATCAGCACGTTTGAATCACTCAATTTCTTTTCTCCGATCATAATCCTCCGGGCAGATATCCAGATATTTTTTCATCACATGCTTCATACCTTTTCGTTTAGGCACATACGGCATCTGAAGCAGTGCAACAGCTGGTTTCGTATTCACCTCTATGAGTACCGGACCGTTTTCCGTCACAGCGATGTCCCATCCGAGATAACCTTCGATGTCACCGCAGGCAGCCTTTGCCATATCCAGTATCTCATCAAACATCGGGATCACGAATCCATTTATCTTCTTCCCTGTTACCGGATGCTCCCTATATACTTTACCCCTTACATCCACAGCATTTGTAATTACCTTCCCTGTCTGAAGATCCACGGCAGCTACCATCCCTCCACTATGGAAATTATCTACGACAGATGATCCTCCGCCGATCCTCAGGGCTGCATATGCGATATCAAAATGATCCCCCGCATCATTTACCGGGAAATCTTTTGATGATATAGTTACTACGCGTATGGTATTCACCGAATCCGGTGCCAGTGAACTGAGCTCCGGATGCTGTACCAGATACTGCTCAACGACCCCAGCAGGAAAATCACGTAGTTCACGGTAGACGTCTTCGATGTTATCTTCACTGATATCATATACACTTACACCTTTACCGCAATTGCCTCCCACCGGTTTATATATTATACGGTCGATACCACTGAAAATATCTCTGAACTCCTCCAGAGACACCTCATTATTGACGCACCATGGTCTGCCCATATACTTTGCAAACCGCCTGTTTGATTCAGCCTTGTCACATACAAGGTTCACGAACTCCTGATCCTTGTTGTATATATGCCCCAGCTTCTTAGAGAGATCCATGACAAAAAAACTGCTCTGCTCTTCAGCAGTCAGCCTGTAAAATTTATATAGTTTATATTCCTTGTATGTGCATCCTGTCTGCCGACGTGCCTGTTCTATATTATGTCTGGTATGATCATAGTCCCATTCTGTTTTTTTCATGACATTTGCAATGACTTTATCTTCCCATCTCCGTCTGCGTTCCAGCCGTTCTTTTTCTCTCTTCTTTTTACGGTGTTCTTTTTTTATTTTTCTCAGAAATCTGATTATCATTGTTTATACCGACCTCTTTAATTATCATCCTTTTTTTCATAAAATTCGATGGCTTCATCTATTGGACCATCGAACTGAAGGACTCCTTTTTTCAGCACGATGCCTCTCTCGCAGAATTCTTTTGCGAAATTATTCGAATGCGTAACAAAAAGCAGCGTCACATCACCGCCGGACATGATCTCAGAGACCTTTGCCTTGCATTTGCGCCTGAAGGCCTTGTCGCCTACACTGAGCGCCTCATCTATTATCAGGATCTCAGGTTCTATGTTGGAATTTATCGCAAAACCCAGCCTGGCTTTCATACCACTGGAGTATGTCCTCACAGGCTGATCTATATAGTCTCCAAGTTCTGCGAAATCTATTATCGGTTCCTCCACCTGCTTTATCTCCTTCTCGTTCATGCCCATTATGTTGCACTTAAGATAAATGTTCTCCCGTCCGGTGAATTCAGGGTTGAATCCCGCAGACAGTTCGAGGAGCGCGCTTACTCTGCCATGCACATTGACTTCTCCCTCTGACGGGAAGCTTACTCCTGTTATCATCTTGAGGATAGTAGATTTTCCCGCACCGTTCTTTCCTATGAAAGCCACAGCTTCTCCCTTCTGTATATCAAAGGACATGTTGTTCACTGCCCTGTTCTCCTTGTACTTGACATGACTGGAAAACAGGCTGAAAAACCTTGCTCTGTCATTTTTATATAATTTATATTTTTTTGTCACATTCTTAAAACTTACAACTGGTTCGTTCATAATCATCCTCTCTATAATACATCCGGTATGTCTCTGTAAAGCTTCCTGTATGCCCACACTGCAAGTATAGCTGTCACAACAGTCACTATAAGATAGCATCTCATTCCGTACATATCTTCAAAAAACCACGTTTTATCAATAAAAGAATGCCTGTAACCGTTTGCAACTATAGTTACCGGATTGTAGTTAAGTATGCACCTTACCCAGTGGTTGTCGATCTTGTTCACATCATAGATTATGCCTGACATCCAGAAAATAGCTGTAGACAGCGACTTCACAAGATTCAGGAAGTCCTTGCTTATCGCAGACAACGTACCCGCAAGCAGACCCCATATCGTGAACCATATGAACATCATCGCAAGATAAAGTGGTATCTGCAGATAATATATATCCGGCATGAATCCGAAAACAATAAACAGTATGACCACCACACACTGCAGCATGATATTGACCGCGATCTTTGACAGGCTGGTAAATGTTGGTATTACCGTTATCGGAAATTTGAGTTTCGTTACAAGATACTTATGACTACGTATGCATCCTGCCCCGCTGGTGATCATATCACTCATATAGAACCATGGGACGAATCCTGCGATCAGCCACAGAAAAAACGGATATCCGTTCACCGGGCCGCCTCTCTTCAGTCCAAGACTGAATGCAAACCAGAAAACGAATATCGTTACCACCGGTTTGACGAGAGCCCACGCCCATCCGAGAGCTGAACCTCTGTATGTCTTTATAAGATCCGCTTTAGCAAGCTTAAAGATCTGTTTTCTGTATGTTACATGATCTGAAATGATCTCTGATATTAGTCGCACGTTCTGCACCTTTTCCTTTATCGTTTAATTTTTCTCATACATATATATTTTACACCAACACTATGATTTTTCAAGCTAATAATGATATCTACTTAAAAACAACACAATATAGCGAATGACAGACATTGAAATATAGCACACTGTATATTATAATTTATGTCAAATCAGATCATTTGAAAGAGAGCTTATATGGAACACACAGACAAACTGCTTTCGGTAGTCATACCGGCATACAATGAAGAGGGTAACATAGATACTGTGACTGCGGCTGTATCAGCTGCCCTCAGTGAACATGACATCCCCTACGAGATCATTTTCATAAATGACGGCTCCACAGATGGGACGTGGGCAGAGATATGCAGTCAGGCTTCGCAGCATACCGAGATCTCGGGAATAGATTTCTCCCGCAACTTCGGCAAGGAGGCTGCCATACTTGCGGGGCTTTCCGCTGCGGAAGGCGCCTGTGCCGCTGTCATGGACTGTGACATGCAGCATCCGCCCGAAACGCTGCCTGAGATGTATGCAAAGTGGCAGGAGGGATATGAAATCATAGAAGGAGTCAAGGCCGACCGCGGCAGAGAAAAGCCTGAGCACAGGATAAGCGCAGGTATCTTTTACAGGATCATGTCCCGTGCCACCGGCATCGATATGTCCCGCTCATCGGACTTCAGGCTGCTGGACAGGAAAGCAGTCCGCGCCATACTGTCGCTGCCTGAACGGAACATGTTCTTCAGGGCGCTGTCGTCGTGGATAGGATACAGGACTGCAACGGTGGAGTTCAGCGTGCATGAACGCTTCCGGGGCACCACGAAATGGTCCACCTTCCGCCTGATAAAATATGCGCTGTCCAACATCATGTCCTTCACATCGGCGCCTATGCAGCTGGTCACGGGTCTGGGACTTTTCACACTGGTGACAGCTGTGGTCATAGGTATCCAGACTCTGGTGAAATACGCATCCGGAACAGCTGTTGAGGGTTTCACCACGGTCATCATACTGCTGCTGTTCATAGGCAGCATAATAATGATATGCATGGGGATCACAGGATGCTATATAGCCAAGATATATGAGGAAGTCAAGGGCAGACCGAGATATATCATATCGGACACTGCCGGAAGGGAACGTAACGGTGAAGACAGATAACGGCATTTTCGCAGGATCGAGGGAAAGATACGGCTCTGCCGCCCGTTACATCATAGCCGGCGGTATGACCACTGCTGTGAACTTCGCGGTCTTCGCACTTTTCTTCGAGATATTCGGGATGTCCGTCACGGCATCCAATATCATATCCGTCGCTGCTGCGGTGATATTCGCATACATCGTCAATAAGCTTTACGTGTTCCGTTCCAGATGTCCCGATATGCAGACCCTTGCAAAGGAATTCCTGAAGTTCGTCAGCACAAGGCTATTGACCATGGTCGCCGAAGTGGGCGGCGTACTGCTGCTGGTGGATGTGCTGGACATGCAGGCTTTTGCAGGCAAACTCCTGACCCAGATCATCGTCGTGTCCGGCAACTACTTCATCAGCCGGCTGCTGGTATTCACCCACAGCAAAGACCATCAGCTGAAAAAGTAAAAGCAGACATACGGTTCTTATTACGCCGCTGTCTGCTTCTTTTTATGTATTTATATTCGCGCTTTCTTTCTTTTTCTTCGTATATATCTGATCACCATCACTGCTGCTACGATCACTGCCGCCAGGATCACTATCGCTGCCATCAAAGTGAACGCCACCCTGTTAGGCTGTTTCAGCAGCTCCACTGGGCTCCGGCTGTCTATCTCAGTCTTGCGTCCGTGGGTAGTGCTGTAATATTCAGGTATCCTGTCGCCGCTGAAAGAATCTATGTAGCTGGCCAGTGCATACCAGGCCTTCAGCTCCTTGTCTCCGTCATGGATTATATATCTCTCAAAGTCATACACAGGTCTGCCATTTATGTCCTTCGGTTCTATCTTCAGCAATCCCATGGATTTCGCCTTGACTGAACCCAGCATCTGGCAGGAATACAGATCCGCTGCAACGCTGTACATGCGGTCGTCTTCCAGCTCCTTCACATCCCTGCCGTCATTCAGCTTTACATCCACGGCCCTGTTCAGGATCAGCCTGTTACTGTTCCAGGAATACTCCAGACCGCTCATGTAAAGTCTCGCCACTCCCATGAAATCCGAGATACTGGCGTCCACTTCAGCTGCATCCTTCAGTTCCCTGCCTGTCAGATATACACGCACCAGCGGATAACCCGAACTGCCGTCGCTGCCGTAGCCCAGTGAAAGTATGTTGAAAGCGTCTGCGACCGTCACGTCTCCGTGCAGCAGGCTGCCTCTGACAACACCGCTTGGAACCACTGTAACGTCCACGCCGGATATCTCCTGCTCATCGTTCCCGTCTGTCTTTGCTATGGCATACTTGTAGGAATCCGCTATCAGATTCCCCAGCGTATCCTCGCCCTGTTTCACACCGAAACTTTCTATGGGCGTGAAATCAATGTCGTTCTCCGCCAGGATCTGATCTGCAGTGTATCCGTATCCGTTGAAATACTCGCTGTCCACCAGCTTCCTGTATTTGTCCAGCTCTCTGTCCACAGCTTTATCCGGCTTCACATTCTCATCGAGAGCCACCAGTTCATAGCTGTCTATCTTATACCCGTCTCCTTCCGGGCTGAGGACCACATGGCCCACGTTCTTATTATAGCTGCCGCAGGATACGATGTATGTACTGCCCACTGTCACAGGCTCATCCAGCACCGTATGAGTGTGGCCGCTTATTATCAGGTCTATATCCGGTACTTCCTCTGCAAGTACATAATCTTCGGTGTCCTCGAGTTTATCAGTTTCATTTTCTATAGTGCCGCAGTGGGAAAGACATACGATCATATCAACATTTTCATCTGCCTTTATCTTTTCCACGACACGCTTCGCCGTCTCCGTTGCGTCATTGAAGACCAGGCCGCTTTCAGGCGCGTAGTCCACTGCATTCTTTCCCATGATGCCGAACACCGCGATGCTGACTCCGTCATGATCTATAACGATATAGTCTTTCATGCCGTATCCTTCACAGGCTTTCTTCAGCACCAAGGCGTCTTCCTTCAGCTCATCGTCTGACAGAGTGCTGTCCCAGTCTATATTGGCCGACACAAGCGCCGGTCCTTTGCCTGAAGCTGTTTCAAGCATTGAAGCCAGCCCCTTTGCCCTGTAGTCGAATTCATGGTTGCCAAAGGTTGTCGCTTCATATCCGAGATAACTCATCATCTTCAGCTCCGACGCTTCGCTTGAGAATATGGTCTGATAAGGCGTCCCCATAGAAAAATCACCCGCATCCAGCACGAAGCTCTGCGGGTATTCTTTCCTGACATCATCCATGGCAGACTTCAGTCTGGCGAACCCGCCGGTCTTCACCGTTCTGCCGTTTTTCATGCTTTTGTCGGCGTCCATATGGGAATGCATATCATGTGTGAAAATAACGGATACAGTGTCTTTCTCCGCTGCCGATACAGTATCCGCAGATACTGTGATGACTGCAGCTGCCGTCATTATCATAACGATCACAGCCGCTGCCCTGCGGATCATGCCACAGATATGATTCATATACCGTCTCCTTCCTGATAACGGATGATACACTTATTTTTTTACAGCTGGACACATGTATTCCAGAGGGATGCTTTTCGTATCCGCCTTTTCCAGCAAGTCGTTCAGCGCAGCAAGATCTCCCTGACTGCTGTTGTCTCCTGTCTTGCGTTCTGTTCCGGACACCAGCCCACCGAAAAGGCTTTCCTCAGGTTCATATCTGAAGTCGTAGATTTCACAGCTGTAAAGCTGATTGTCCGATATCAGCTTCGCCTCTGCGTCATCATATGTATCTGCGATCTCATCTATCAGCCCGTTCTCCTTTGCCTGTTTCGCAGTATATATCCTGCCGTCCGACAGCTTCCTGACCTTTTTCAGATCCATGTTCCTTCCATCGGCGACTATGCCTGTAAACTGATCGTAGGCTTCGTCCACCATGGACTGAAAGATCTCGTTCTGTTCCTTCGTCATAGGTTCCGTCATGCTGCCCATAGCCTTGTTCTTTCCGGAGGTTATGGTCTCACTGTCTATGCCGTATTTCTCCATCAGGCCCGACAGATCCAGGAATGTGCCCATCGTCACGCCTATTGATCCTGTCCAGCAGTTCCTGTTGGCTATTATCCTGTCGGCAGACGCCGAGATGTAGTATCCTCCCGATGTTGCCTGGGACGCCATGTAAACATAGACCGGTCGATCTGTGGTGTCCTGGTACTCCTTTATCTTCAGATATACTTCGTCGCTTTCGTATACGCCTCCGCCGGGAGTATCAACGTAAAGCAGCATGCCTTTGTTTCGGCTGTTGTCCATCATGCCGTCTATGGCGTCCAGCACATATTCATGACTGTATGTGTCACTGTCTTCGCTTATGGTGCCCTCCACATAGAGAACGCCCACATAGTCCTCGTTTATATCGCCTGCGCCGCTGAGATCGTCGCTGAGCAGATCTCCGACGCCTGAAAGCCTGATCAGGACTCCCAGTGCGATGAAGCATGCGATTATTATGAGGAATATCACAAGTCCCTTGCTTTTCCCCGGCTTTCCGGATCTGCCGGACCGTCCCTGACCGTTTCGTCCGAGACGGCCGCCGACCTTTATCTCCCTGTCGCCGTATCTGTATATAGTTTCCGGATTTCCGTCCATATCCCTGTTACCTCCATGTGCAGGAGCTGTGACCGTAATTTTTTATACAGCCTTGTCTGCGATCTCTTTGAGCAGCTTTTCCTGAAGCTCTTCCGGTTTCATTTCTCCAAGTTCTCCTGCTTTGCTGGATCTTACTGTTACCGTTCCTGCCTCGACTTCTCTTTCTCCGATTATGCACATGTACGGAGTCCTCTCGTTCCTTGCTTCTCTGATCTTGTAGCCTATCTTCTCGTTCCTGATGTCAGCTTCGACTCTCAGGCCTGCAGCCTTGAACTGCTCTGCCACCTCCAGGGCATAGTCAGTGAATTTCTCTGTTACGGTCATCAGCTTCACCTGTACAGGCGCCAGCCAGAGCGGGAACTTTCCTGCAAAATGCTCGATGAGGATACCGATGAATCTCTCGATGGATCCGAAGATGACACGGTGTATCATGACAGGTCTGTGCTTCTCGCCGTCTGATCCCACATAGCTGATATCGAATCTCTGTGGCATCTGCATATCCAGCTGTATAGTTCCGCACTGCCATGTCCTGCCCAGTGAGTCTTCAAGATGGAAGTCCAGCTTAGGTCCATAGAACGCACCATCGCCTTCGTTTATCACGAAAGGTACGCCGATGCTCTCCATGGCTTCTCTGAGAGCGTTCTCTGCAGTCTCCCATTCCTCGTCTGTACCCATGGAATCGTCAGGTCTCGTTGACAGCTCGATGTGGTATGTGAATCCGAACATCTTGTATACGTCGTCAATGAACTTCACTACTCCGATGACTTCATCCTTGATCTGCTCAGGCAGCATGAATATATGCGCATCGTCCTGTGTGAATGTCCTTACTCTCATCAGACCGTGGAGTGCTCCCGACAGCTCATGTCTGTGCACCTGACCAAGCTCGCCCATTCTTACAGGGAGTTCTCTGTATGACCACATCTTTCTCTTGTACGCCAGCAGAGATCCCGGACAGTTCATCGGCTTGATAGCGTAGTCCTCTCCGTCGATCTTCGTGAAGTACATGTTGTCCTTGTAATGATCCCAGTGACCCGAAGTCTTCCAGAGCTTCTCGTTCATGATCAGCGGAGTCTTTATCTCCTCATAACCTCTCTTCATGTGCTCTGACTTCCAGAAGCTTTCCAGCTCGTTCCTGATGATCATTCCCTTAGGCATGAAGAACGGGAATCCCGGTCCTTCCTCGTATATAGCGAAGAGATCCATTTCCTTGCCTATCTTACGATGGTCTCTTTTCTTTGCCTCTTCCAGACGTGCCAGATATTCGTCCAGCTCAGCCTGCGTAGGGAAACATGTTCCGTATATCCTCTGGAGCATAGGTCTGTTGGAGTCGCCTCTCCAGTATGCGCCGGCAACGCTCTGGAGCTTGACTGCCTTGATCTGGCCTGTTCTCTCCATGTGAGGCCCTGCGCAGAGGTCCACGAAGTCACCCTGTCTGTAGAATGAAATGACTTCATCCTCAGGAAGATCTTCGATGAGCTCCACCTTGTAGTCCTCATGTTTGTCCGCCATGAACTTTATCGCCTCGTCTCTCGGCAGCTCGAATCTTTCCAATGGATAGTTCGCCTGGATTATCTTCTTCATTTCCTTCTGGATCTTGAGAAGATCCTGATCGTTGAGCTTGTGCTCCATGTCGAAGTCATAGTAGAATCCGTTTTCGATGGACGGTCCTATCGCAAGCTTTGCATCCGGCCACAGTTTCTTGACAGCCTGCGCCAGTATGTGTGATGTGGTATGTCTGTAATTCGATCTTACCTGTTCATCCTCAAAGTTGATTTTTTCCTTTGCCATTTTTACTTCTCCTCATCATTTATATTCATTATTTCCGTTTCGTTTTGATATCACCACTGTCCTGCTTCTTCCAGCGCCAGCTCTATGAGCCGGTCTATCAGGTCGCTGTACGACAGTCCGCATTCCTCCCAAAGCTTGGGATACATGCTTATCTGCGTAAATCCCGGAAGGGTGTTTATCTCGTTGAACACTACCCTGCCGCCCTTTTCAAGGAAAAAATCGACTCTGGCCAGTCCTCTGCAGCCCATGGCTTCATACACGCCCACTGCCGCTCTGCGGATCTCTTCTTCTTTTTCTTCAGACAGATCCTTTACTATAGCAGTCTCTGACTTCATGTTCTCATATTTTGCGTTGTAATCGTAGAATTCATTTGCTGCAAATATCTCTCCGATGCATGAGGCCTGTGGTTCTTCATTGCCCAGTACAGCCACTTCGATCTCCCTGCCTTCTATCATTTCCTCTACAAGGACTTTCCTGTCTTCTGCGAAGGCTGTATCCAGCGCTGCAGCCAGATCGTCGTATGACTTGACCTTGCTTATCCCTACGGATGATCCCGCATTGGCAGGCTTCACGAACAGCGGCAGTCTGCCTCCGAAAAATTCCTTTATCCTCGCAGCCTCGCGTTCACGATCTGCATCATACGTATGTCTGCTGCTGACGCAGCATTCCGCCTGCGCCACGATGCCGTGCTGCGATATCACCGCCTTGGTCACCACCTTGTCCATGGAAGCCGCCGATGCTGCTGCTTCAGAGCCTACGAAAGGTATCCCTGCGATCTGCAGCAGGCCCTGCATCGTGCCGTCCTCTCCGTTTTTGCCATGGAGGACCGGAAAGACCACGTCCACCCTGAGTTTTTCGTATGTGCCGTCTTCATTTTCCACCAGGATGTTCTCATCCCCGCGATGGGGAAGTATGCATATACGTCTGTTGTTTTCATCATTTTCCCACGAGCCGTCACTGATATTAACAACAGGGGAACTTGTCAAAAACCAGTTCCCCTCTTTAGTAATGCCCGTTTTATATATATTGTACTTTTCTTCGCTGATGTGCTGCAGCACAGATGCTGCCGAAACACATGACACTTCATGTTCGGAGGATGCACCTCCGAACATGACAAGAAGATTAGTCTTTTCTTCCATACACATTACCTTTCTTCATCACAATGTACACGACGACGGATCAATAATATCCCGTCCTTGCCGATATCTGCTCACTTATACTCTGAACTGTCTGTGTAGGTACATAGTCTTTCTGCCCGAAAAACTCGGAATGGAGCTTGCTCACATTTGACGTCAGTGTTACCGGAGGTCCGTACCATGCATCTCCTGTCCATCCCTGAGTCACATACGGCCAGCCCTTGCTCTTTGTCATCTTGTATGAGTCCAGCTTCAGAGCCATCTTCAGCATATCTGAGGATGACATGTTGGTCTTTATCTCAGGAAGGATCTCGTTGGAGATCTTCTTGATGGTGCCTACATTCATGGTCTTCGCCTTGTCAAAAGCAGCCTTTATGACTATCTTCATACGTTCATTACGTCTGTAGTCCCCGGTCACGGCATCCTTTCTTATCCTGGCATATGTCACAGCCTGGTTGCCGTTGAGCGTCTGCATGCCGGCTGACTTGATCTGCTTTTTTGATCCGCCTATATTTACATATGTATCATGTATATATTTATTCATCTCATCTATCTCGGATTCCTGTACATCTATATCAAGACCTCCGAGAGCGTCCACCGTATCCGCAACTGATTTCCAGTTCACGACAACGACTTCCTTGATGTTCAGATCAAGGTTCTTGTTGAGCGCATACAGCGATCCGGTAGGACCTCCGTAATAATACGCATGCGTTATTTTATCCAGACCCACGTCATCGCCGATATCCAGCATGGTGTCTCTGTATACCGAGAACATCCTGATCTCATTGGTCTCCTTGTTGATACTTACCACTACCATGGCGTCGCTTCGACATTCCTTGTCGCTTGACATGTCCCTGGCGTCTATGCCCAGGATCGCAATGTTCCTGTAATTCCTCAGATCGGAATCCACCTGCGGATCTATGCCTATGGTGTCGGGATCCAGTTCGATACGTCCCACATTGTCCAGGGTGTTCTTTACTACCGTGAGCCCGGCCACGATGACGCCGCCGATACCCAGCACCAGTACCAGTACCACGATGAGGGCTATCCTGAGACCTCTGCCGTTCTTCTTCTTTTTTTTCTTTTTCTTTTTTCCGTTATCGGAAGGTTTGTCCATATCGGCTTTGTTCACGCTGCCCTGTTCTGCAACCGGCTGCTGTTTCCCGCCGCCTTTACCATGCTGTTCCTCACGCATTCGCATGTATTCCTCACGCTGGGCTTCCTCTCTGCTCTGTCTGCGCATGTTGGAGTTCCCATAGGGAGTGTCCTCTACTCCTCTTCCCTGTGCGCCGTTCTTGTCTGTGTTATTTGCAAAATATGATCCGTATTTCGAATCATCCTTTATATAATTACCTCGTTTCGAATTCCTGTTCCTGAGCTCGAGATATTCCTGGTATGCCTGTTCTCTTGCATCCTGCTCTTTGCTGCCTGATTTATCGCCAAATCTGTTGCTGCTCATCCATCTCTCCTTTCATACAGTGCATCCTCTGCTCATTTTATACCACACATCATTATACCAACAGACGGTGTGTAAATCAACAAAAGGCGTGAATCAACTGTGAAAGTTTGGTGAAGAACGCTTCGTTTCCGTCCTTTATGCAGTAGTAGAACTTGATCTTAGGCTCTGTTCCCGACGGTCTCACTGCAAGCCAGGAACCGTCTTCAAATAAGAACTTCAGCAGGTTCGTCACAGGCAGTCCGTCAACACCGCGGCTGAAATCCACCACTTTTTCCACGTTTCCGGCGCTTGCGAACACCTCGTCCTCATCTTTTCTCAGCGTACTCATTATGTTCTTTATCCGTTTCTCACCGGCTTCACCTTCGAACACGAAGGATTCCTGCCTGTCCATCCAGTATCCGTGTTTGCTGTAGATCTCTCCCAGGGCGTCAGTCAGTGTCATACCTCTGGATTTGTAGTATGCCGCCATCCTGCATACAGCAAGGGCCGTGGATACGCCGTCCTTGTCTCTGGCGTGGAATCCTGTAAGATAACCGTAGCTTTCCTCATAGCCCATGAAAAAGTCGTCAGGCTTCATATTCTCCATGACGCTGCATATGTTCTTGAAACCCGTCAGCGTCTTCACGACTTTTATGCCGTAGCTCTCCGCGATCCTCGGACCGATCTCTCCCGTCACCACTGTGGTTATCAGTGTTTTTCCAGCCGGATCGCCTGTCTGAGCCAGGAAATCTATCAGCAGGGCTCCTGTCTGGTTACCTGAAAGGTATATGACGTCTCTGCCTTTCCTTACTCCGACTCCCACGCGGTCACAGTCCGGATCAGTACCTATCAGTATATCGGCTTCCTCATCCAGCATCTGCTGTCCGGCCATGGCCAGGGCCTGCTGTTCTTCGGGATTCGGTTTTATCACCGTCGGGAAGTCCCCGTTGTATTCCTGCTGCGCCTTGACGAGGCTGACATTGTCGAAACCTGCGTCAGCCAGCACGCGTTTGACGTATTCTCTGCCGGATCCGTGGAGCGAAGTGTAGACGATATTCAGCGATGATGCAGCAGCTTTGCCTACATCCGGCGAGCTTTTCATCACTTCTTTCAGGAATCCGTCGATCACCTCATCACCGATAAGGCTTATATGTCCGTCCGTCACCGGTGCGACCTCTATGCCCAGTCTGTCTTCTATCTTTCTCATATTCGCAGATATGGTCTCTGTGGACGCTACGTCCATCTGGCATCCTGCGCTGTTGTACACCTTGAACCCGTTGTACTCCTTGAAGTTGTGACTTGCAGTTATGACAACGCCTCCGTCGCATCCCAGCTTTCTCACAGTGTACGAAAGCAGCGGCACCGGAGAACATCTGTCGAACAGGAATACATCGATCCCTGATGCGGCCAGCACGCCGGCAGTCTCCTCAGCGAAGTGACGGGAATTGTTCCTGGTATCGTATGCAACAGCCACTTTGCTGCCGCTGCCCAGCATCATAGCCAGTCCCTTTGCTGCCAGCCTTATCATGTATCTGTTCATCCTGTTGGGTCCCAGCCCCATCCTGCCTCTCATGCCTGCAGTACCGAATTCCAGATCCCTGTAGAATGCATCCTGTCTCTCTTCTTCATCCATACATTCGAGCTGTTTCTTTTCCTCCTCATCGAGATGAGGACTTGATAACCATTCTTTGTACTGTTTTCTATAAGTCATTTTTCTCCCCCTGTCTTACAGCTTCTTCGTGTAGCTCAGTTTTATCCAGTATCCGTTGCTCATCTTGCCCCAGCCGTTCTTCACTGCTGTGATGGTGACAGTCTTGCCCTTCGGGTATGCGCCTGCCTTTTTGTAGCTTGTCCCGGGACCTTTGCGGTAATTCACATCTGTGGTGGTTTTCACCTTGTAGGACGCGAACTTCGTCACAGGATATTTAGTCACTTTCTTCACGTATTTCAGCAATACCCAGTATCCGCTGCTGTTATATCCCCAGCCGTTCTTCTCACGTATTATGGACAGAGCCTTCCCTTTTTTATAGGTACCCTTTGACGTGGAGCTTGTGGACGGTCCTGTCCTGTAGTTTATCACATCTTTCGTCTTCGCTGTGTAAAGCACAGCCTTGCCGCTGGAAAGCAGTCTGTACTGCTTGTTTCCCACAGTTACAGTGCCTGTCTTCCTGGCTCCATCGTTGCCGAAGAGATAATAGTAGTTGCCCACCTTCTTATATCCTGTGAGCTTCGCTCCGGTGCTGTCCACATAGTATGTCTTGCCGCTGTATGTCACCCACCGGGACACAGCTGTCTTCCCGTCGTATCTCACGAACACATACTGTCCGTCGTCATTCTTCGCATATGACTTTATATCTGAAGGCTTCCTTACGTATTTCAGACTCACCCAGTAATCCTTGCCTTTGTACTCTCCGCCCAGGCGTCCCCATCCTGCGGATTCAGCTGTTATGGTTATCTTCGTCCCCTCGTCCAGAGTACCGATGACACTGCCTGAAACCGGCTCGTCCCTGTAATTGAGCGCCGTGGATGTGTATGCTGTATAGTCCTTCACATCCTTCACTGCGGAGTGATATATGAAGTTCATATCGACATCGCCGGTTATGCCTTTGACAGATCCCTCAGACGTGTACTGCCATATGTAAAATTCACCGGGATATGACGTGGTCTTGTTGTAGTGAGCCAGCCATATCTTGTATTTGCTTTCCAGCTTGCTGCTGTCCAGATGGTTGCTGAGCATGCTGTAATTGGCGTAGACCATCGGCTCGAAACCTGCCGCCTTTATCTTCTCGCAGAAGTAGATGCAGTTGTTGGTCATGGTCTTCTTGCTTATCTTGCCTGCTGTAAATCTTCCGCCTGAAGGACTGAATTCGTAATCGAATACTACCGGCATGGTTATCGTGTCCTTGTACTTCTTTATGTACTTGATGGTGTATGCAGCTTCCTCCTCGGCCTCTTTTTTGTTCAGCGCCTGCGAATATATGTAAACGCCCAACTTGACACCTGCTTTGTTTGCGTTCTCCATATTTTTATCGAACCAGCTGTCTTTCATCAGCGTACCTTTGGAGCCGTAGAGCCTGAAGCCTACCCTGACGATGGCGTGAGTTATCCCTGCCGCTTTAACTTTTTTCCAGTTTATCTCACCCTGCCATGCTGAAACGTCCACACAGTCATATATGGTATAGTTCTTGTACTTCGACGGATGCTTGTACGATGACGATGCAGTGCTCCTGGACAGGCTCTGTGTCGAGACCTGGCCGTCCTGTCCGCTCTTCTTCACGATATCACCGTTGTCATCTATCGTGTAATATCTGAAAAACTCAGGATCGCCGTTGCGATATGCCTCCTTCGCCGATTCCGGTATGTCTGCATCCGCTATCTTTTCCGCATATGCACTCACATCCTGTCCTTCGGTCTGTCCGCTGTCAGCACCGCTGTCTCCGGTACCGTATACCGGCACAGATGTGGACATGAGCATCATTATAAGTATGGCTGCCAGGACCTTTGCTGTCCGTCTGCCTGATATGTTTCTTACTAACTTCATACTGTACTCCTTGTAAACATTTATTTCCAAAACTTATGTATATTTTAATAGATTTCACACAAATATGCAAGAACAGCATCGCAACAGTCCCAACATCCGCCTGTATATCAGGTGCCGGTATCCATCCTGCTTATTGACACCTCATATGCTGTCCTGACCGTAAGGTTGCCCTCTTCATCATATTTCCTGTATTCCCTGCTCTGGAGCCGTCCCTCTGCATATATCCTGTCTCCGACACAGAGCCCGGAGCCGTACACAGCGTTCCTGCCCCATGCTATCGACGGTATGTAATCCGATTTGTTGTACATGCGGTTCACAGCTATCATGAGATCGCAGATCTCTCTGCCAAGGGGCGATGTCCTCCTGACAGGCTCCTTGCAGATGAATCCGTCCAGCGACGCTCTGTTCTCATATTCGAAAATACTACTTCCGCAGTAGCAGAGTTCCTGTACGAAAACTGTCACATCCAGCCTGTTCCTGCCACACTCCTCCCGGTTGTATGTACGTATCTGTCCCTGTATCTCCAGGAATTCTCCCGTCTCCGGACATCGTCCTCCCATGAGCCGTTCAGACACGATCATCCTTATGCGATCCTCATATCCGCTTTTTCTCAGGATCCCCAGGGTCACCATATAAAATTCTTCGCCATATGTCCTGTGGCTGAACACCGGTCCGGATACGACATGACCTGCCAGATACACATGATTGCTGCTGATATTCTTTTCCATCAAAAACCCCTCCATATCCGTAAATATATGCAGGGGCAAAGTTCTATATGATAATTACAGATCCAGTCTCATCACTTCCGGATGACACTGCTTCCCGTACTGAGGGCATGTCAGGCATTCAAAAAACTCAGGCGCATCTTCGCGTTCCACCGCAACGAAGCCCTGTTTCCGGAAGAACTCAGGAGCTCTCGCCACCAGGAATATACGCCTGCCTCCCAGTCTGAGGGTCTCCTCTATACCTCTGTTTAGGAGTTCCTTGCCGAGTTTCAGCTTCCTGTACTCCGGATCGATGGCTATGCCGTCCACGATGAATTCACCGTCTCTCTTTGCCAGCACGAATCCTCCGATGATCCTGCCATACTCTCCGATGATGCCGTCTTCAGCCGGTCCTTCGGGGATCTCTCCCGTACCTTCTGTTATCTTCCAGCATTTTATGATATCCGTAGGCGTAGGGATGGGTCCCTCGTCATCGAATTCCAGCTCGTTCTCTATGAAGAACGGGACAAGTCTGTCGTATTCATCTGTCGCTTCTGATATCCTGAAATTAAGCATTTCAAACACTCCTTCTATAAATCATCGTAATGCCATCTGTCCTTGGAGACGAAGACACTGAGCCTTCCGTCCAGCACGCTGAAATCCAGCGGCAGTTTTTCTCCATGTTCACCATCTATATCTGTGCTTATATCTGCATCTGATTCTATCCGCAGTTTTTCAGTCTGAAAATACAGCACATTTTTGTTATTAGGATGTCTGCCGTGTACTACTTCGAACAGCAGCGGCGCCAGTTCCACGATCGGCATCTTCCTGAATGCTATGACATCCAGCTTCCCGTCATTCATGGACGACTGCGGTGAAAGCTTCCTG
>CAJJPZ010000009.1 GCA_905193765.1 uncultured Eubacterium sp. | reverse complement strand
GCTATGTCGGTATAATCTTTATAATACTCGTTGTGATAAAAGTGATAACAAGGCATGTCAGAAAAGATATATCAAAATAGCTGTACCGGTGGCTGCCAGGATAACGAAAGAAAAGACTGTGAAATTTGCTGTGGTATGCATAATTATCGCGGTATTGGGATTCTTCGGATCATATCTGCCTTTCGAACTTCTGGTTAATATCGTGACTCCGGCTGTTGGCTATGTCGGGCTGCTGGGGTGGCTTTTCATAATATGGCGTGATATCAAGCTGATAAAAGCATGGAGAGACGGCAAACGGCTTGAACTTCCGAAAGAATGAATGAAAACTGATAAAAATATATAACTGTAAATCAACCTTCCGGGACCGCATCGGCTTAGCGTAGCTGTGTGGATACCGGAAGGTCTGTTTTTACAGTGAATACACGTGAACTGATGTAGTGGTTTTGCAGGCGCTGTATGCCGTTGCAGTTTTGCAATCGTTGCGATATCGCAATGATCCTGACGGGGGCAAGGCGGAGCGCAGTCTATCAGCGTACCGGCTGTAACCGTTGGAATATAAGGGACAGAGCTGTTTTAAAATCAGAGATCGCAGTTGGCACAAGAATTGCGATATTATTCAGAAAAATCGATTGACAACAAAGAAAAGTGAATTCAAGGAGGTAAATCATGAGAGTCGTAGTATTAGGAGCAGGATTGCAGGGTATAGCAACAGCGATGGATCTGGCGTGGAACGAGAACATGAAGGAGATCCTCATAGCAGATTATGAAAAGGAAAGAGCCGAACATGTTGCAAAGCTCTGCAACGATAAATACGGCAATAAGGTCACACCGGTACAGTTCGATGTTTCAGACTTCGACGGACTCGTAGAGATGATAAAAGGATATGATGTGTGCATAAACGTTGTAAACTATTACTGGAACGTACACGTGATGAAGGCATGCCTGAAAGCGCATATACATTACATGGATCTCGGAGGCCTCTATGTGGAGTCAGTGAAACAGCTGAAGCTGGATCAGGATTTCAAAGACGCAGGACTCATTGCTATCACAGGTATAGGCGGATGTGCCGGTGTCACAAACATTTCATCAGCATGGGCAGTTGACAAGCTGGACGATGTTGAGGAGATACATTTTTACTGCGGATGTAATGACTGGTCTACAAGTACAAAAGCCTTCGAAGTCAGCTATGCCATAGAAACGATCATGGACGAATGCAGGATGAATCCTATCCAGTTCGTAGACGGAGAATTCAAGGAACTGGAACCGCATGCAAACCAGAAAGTCGTACAGTATTCAGAGCCTGTGGGACCGCAGGTTTCGTGGAACATCACACATTCAGAACTGGGGACCGTGCCGGTGAGCTTCAGGGACAAGGGGCTCAAACAGTGTACATACAGCATAGGCTTTCCGGACGAAATGGCGGAAAGACTGGAATTCCTGCATCAGCTGGGGTTCAGCAGCAGAGAACCGCTTGAAGTGGACGGCGTTGAAGTGAAACCGGTAAGAGTGCTTAAAAAGCTCATGGATATAATGCCTGATGATCCGGATGCAGTAATAAACGATTGCGATATAATCAAGACTGTCGTTACAGGAACAAAGGACGGTCAGAAAATAGAATACACTCTGGAGTCTGTATGCAGACCTGTAAAATGGTGGCCGGAACTCATGGGTGCACAGGTATACATCGGCGGAGCATCCGCATGGACTGCAGAACTGCTGAGACGCGGACTCGTAACACTTACCGGCGTCCATGGACCTGAACTGGCAGTACCGGCAGAGGAGTTCTTCAAGGAAGCAGCAAAACGCGAGATATATGTGACTGTAAACAAAAAGTTCCTGGTAGGAAGCAGTGACTGGGATGCAGTCGAAAGAAAGAAAAAGATAAACCAGTGGGAAGACTGATATATGCAAAGACCGACATAAGGATTTTCTCTTTATTGTAATAACGGAGCGCCGGATATGTGATTTTCCATATCAAGCGCTCCGTATGACATTTGAGGCACTGATCATGCGAGCAGCCCGGTTGCATGTGATGAAGCATATTGAGATGCATGTTGACGGAGATGGTTATGTATACTGAATGTGCCGACAGTGCCCATGCGTAGAGTTTTTGGCCTTATTTCCGGCAAAACCTACCGTCCCTGTCGATGGAACAGCTTTGTCAGGTCAGACAGATGGGCGAGAGTAGAGTTTTCAGGGTAATGATCATAGAAAACCTACCATTCACGGAGGCAGCAGCCATAAATCATGGAGATATCTAGTGAAGCAGCCGCCTGAACTGCGGTGAGAGTAGGTTCCTGAAAAAATATCACAAAAAACTCTACCAATGACATGCCTGACTCAGTGGCATGAGCATGGGGAACAGAGCAGCAGTAGATTTTTCGAAAAAAATCACAGAAAAGTCTACTGCTGTTTTTTCTTTGAAGTCATTCGGATCTGTCACATATCCCGCCAGCCACACGGCCCCCGATGCCCCCAAAAAAATAATACAGACATTATACCCCACCTCGCGGCACCCCGCGGGTGATTTGTACGCAATCAGGAATAACCGCATATATATGAATGAGAGCAGTAAGTGAATGGTTAGTCTCGTGGTATAATAACCCAAAGCGTGCCGTCGATCCGGAGGGCCGCTGTCATGATGAGGGCGGAAGGGCCGCCGGAAAAGAGGTATACGATGAAACACATAATGATACTGGAAGAGGACAGAAAGCTGAACAGGAGACTGCACGATGCGCTGATCCAGGACGGATTCACATTCAGCAGATGCGGCAGCATTGACGAAGCCTGGGAGGTGCTGAGATCGCAGAACGTGGACCTGATACTTTCGGGCAGATCTCCGGGCGGAGCGAACATGATCGAATTCGTACAGGAGCTTCGAACTGCGCTGAACATGCCGTTCATGGTCATAGCGCAAAGTGCAGAAGAAGCAGAGATCGATGAGCTGATAGAAGCCGGTGCAGATGATTACATAACAGGTCGGTTCACCACCATGACCCTGAGAGCACGGGTGGCGTCCCAGCTGAGATTCGGAAGCAGCAGATACCGCAGCTTCAAACAGGACGGATTCGTCTTTGACTTCGACAACGGGAGATATACTGCAGACGGCAAGGAACTGGAACTCAATAGCGCCGAGCAGATAATGCTCCGTATATTGTGCGAGAACTGCGGCAGCATCGTAGGCCGCGAGCAGATGATCGAGATGATGTGGGAGGAAGGCAGCGATTCCGTCGAGGACCACACTCTGACTGTGGCGGTGAAGCGTCTCAGGGACAAGCTGGGGACAGACCGCATCGTCAACATGCCGAGGCGAGGGTATTACTGGGACATGTCCGCACCGGACGAGAAAGATGCAGACGAAGATGACGCGATCCATGACCTGGACTGAGAATGCGGGGCCTTTGCAGCAGATACGTTAAGGTGAACGGACCGACATGCAAAATAAATGTTCCGATATCACGCCGTTCATGGTAAAATCAGAGTATACAGCAGTTTTCAATTGCAGCAGTAAAGGATGGGAACGTGGAAAAGAGACGAATGATATCCGTGATCGCGGTGATGGCAGTGCTGGCAGCAATGCTTGCAGCGCCGATGGCGGTCTTCGGAGACGAAACATGGATGTTCAGAGACGATCGTATCAAAGCGGATTTCCCTGAAGGCGAAGTGACGGAGTGTGACAGCATGACTGTCGATTCCGATGAAGTCAGGAACTTCGAAAAGATAGCCGAGGCAGTCCTTGACGATGAGCGGGGAACGATGGTCGCCGGGATATATTTTATTGCAGATGAATCTTCCGACGGAGATTATTATTACCTCAGCAGCGACTCGGAAGAGGCGGACGACTATTACGTGAATTACGGCGAGAAGGCTATCAGGGAGATGTACAGCAACATAGAAGACAGTAAGCTGGTATCTCTGATCCAGGACGGTCAGTATGTAAGCGACTGGTATACATTTATAAGAGTCATCGCAGATGTAAAGACCGGCAGCGGGACCCACAGCGAAGCAATATATCTGACGGCAGCCAGTACAGATTCCTATACTGTCAGCAAAGCCATCGTGCTGTCTCCGGCAGAGGGATCGGTATTATCAGCAGACGATATGGAGGATATGGCAAAGCCGGTCATCGACAGCTTCTTCGACTACGGTTATGACGGAGTTATGGTGGGAGAGTCCTACGATGACGAATACGCATCGGATGACTACGACTCGGATTTCGATGCCGGGAACATATTGAACACGCTGATCGCAGCAGCAGCCATACTGTCGGCAGTTGCAGCATTGGTGTCAGCCGTAAAGAAAAAGCGCAGAGAAAACAGCGAGGCCCTGAACCGCGGGAACATGACCACAGGTACATCACAGCGGCAGGAGGCGGTCTCGTCCGCATCACACGACGGCAGGACGGCAGGCAGCCGGAAGCGCAAAGGATCGCGCAGCAGGTCTTCGTCGGCGAAACCAGCAGATGATCGGACAGGGAGAAGAGCAAAGACCGGACAGAGCGCAGGTCAGGGCCGTGGCAGAGCGGCAGAACAGACGGACCGTATCAGAGAGAAAGTACGCAGTGCATATGCAGCAGCTTCGAAGGATAAAGACAGGAGCCGCAGCGTGGAATACAGCATGTCCCGCAGTGACGACAGCGGGTACATAAACAGTCTTCAGACTCTTTACAGATCAGGGCTCCTGACGAAAAAAGAGATGAACGAGATGATAGAGAAACATTCAAAGAGAAAGGGGGCAGGTGAATGACGATATTCGGGATAACTCTCAGTGCCGCAGTGGTATGGCTGGTGATAGCAGGGCTCCTTGCCATCATCGAAGCATTCACGCTGGGACTGACCACCATATGGTTCGCAGGGGGCGCAGTGGCGGCGTCGATATCGGCTATGTTCGGTGCAGGCACAGTGGTACAGGTGATCGTGTTCCTTGTTGTGTCCATCATACTGCTGGCCGTGACAAGGCCGGTGGTGAAGCGCAAGCTCAACAGCAGGACGCAGAAGACCAACGCCGACGCGCTCATCGGACAGGAAGGGATCGTCGAGGAAGACATATTCCCGTATACAAACGGACAGGTGAGGGCCGACGGCAAAATGTGGACCGCCGCATGCAAAGACCATGCGATAAAAAAAGGCACTGTAGTTATAATAAAAAGTATAAGGGGCGTCACCCTTAATGTAGAGGAAAAGAGACAGGAGGATGATCAGATATGTCGATAGGATCAGTATTAGCAGTGATCGTACTTATAGCGATCATAATAGGGCTTATAGTAACGAATATAAGGATAGTACCGCAGGCCAACGCATATGTACTTGAAAGGCTTGGCGCATATTACGGCACATGGCAGGTGGGACTCCACTTCAAGATACCTCTCGTAGATAAGGTGGCAAGAAAAGTCTCACTGAAGGAACATGTCATCGACTTCCCGCCGCAGCCTGTGATAACCAAGGACAACGTTACGATAGAGATCGATACGGTAGTATATTTCCAGATAACAGATCCGAAACTCTTCGCATACGGCGTCGAGAATCCTATGGCTGCCATCGAGAACCTCACAGCGACTACACTGAGGAACATCATCGGCGAGCTGGAGCTGGACGGCACACTCACCAGCCGTGAGCACATCAACTCAAAGATAAGACTGGTGCTGGACGAAGCGACAGATGCATGGGGCATCAAGATAAACAGAGTGGAAGTCAAGAACATAACTCCGCCGAGAGATATCCAGATGGCCATGGAAAAGCAGATGAGGGCGGAACGTGAGAGAAGAGAAGCCATACTCAGAGCCGAGGGTGAGAAAAAGTCAGCAGTGCTCATCGCAGAAGGTAACAAGGAAGCGGTGATACTGGAAGCCGAGGCGTCTAAGCAGGCAGCCATCAAAGCTGCAGAAGGTGAAGCAGAAGCTATCCGTATGGTGCAGCAGGCAACTGCGGATGGTATCAGGATGCTCAGCGACGCCAACGCATCGAAGGAAGTGCTGACACTCAAGGGACTGGAAGCCTTTGAGAAAGCCGCCGACGGCAAGGCCACGAAGATAATAATACCGTCGGAGATACAGAGTCTTGCAGGTATAGCCAGCTCTCTGACAAGCATCGTGGACAGCTCGAAGGACGGCAGGACACTGAAGTCCGTAAGGACTGAGTAAACTACATGATCTGCGAATCATAAACACACCGCAGCGACACATAACAATCACACAGATGAGAGATAATGTGTCATGGAATAATGACAATAAGATAAGTGAGGTAACAGATTCAATGAGATCAGACGAAAAAAAGAACAGACGAACAAGAAATTCAGGCAGTAAAGAGAAATCAGCAATCCCGGCCGTATCAGTGGTAATGTATATACTGTCGGCGATAATGCTGATAGCTGCATTATTCATGCTTTACTATGGCATACAGTCCGTGACACAGTACATCCAGTCATACGGTCTGTCGCTGTCAGATGTGAAGCTTGACGTGATACAGACAGTAGCGTCATCGTGCCTGCCATATATAGCATATGCGGCTATACTCTTCGGAGTGGGCAAGGCTGTAAGCGCAGCGAAGAAAGCCGTATCGGCTGCTGCCGCAAAGACAGCAGGCAATGTTCCTGAATATGCGGTACCCGAAGACAGTATCGCTGCAGCAGCAAAGACCAGCGAAGAAAAGACGGCTCTTCCAGAAGCTGAAGCTGATGACGAAGACAGCAGCGACGATGAAGCGGAAGAGGCGGATAAATAACACAGAACTGCATCATAGCGATGCGGCGGAAGAACACATATAAGACGATAAGGAAACTCCTGTGCAGCAGGCGTCGAAAGACACGGACTGTACAGGAGTTTTTGTCATCCGGACAGGAAATACAGCATCACATACAGGTCGTGGTAACAGAGGATAAAAAATTTACATAGGTTATAAAAAGGTTAGCTTTAAAAATGATTTTTCCGGTGATATAATCATAATCGAAGGGGTTAGAAAATGGTTATAAATCGAGGTGAGTTAAAATGAGAAAGAGCCTTGCCAGGATGCTTATAATATTCCTGACCGTTATAGTTGCGGTACCGGCATTACCGGTTTCGGCAGCAGAACAGAGCAGCAGTACAGCCGCTGTACACTACGACCATTCCAGTGACCAGAAGATCATACAGAAGATAGAGTCTCTTGATACAGACTCGGACGGCAAAACCATATCAGTCAACGTCCAGGGCATGGGCATAACGACATCGAACGTCAAGTCTGTGACTTCAGGCATATTCAATTCAGCTCCGCAGCTTTTCTATATCTACAAATCCTACAGAGCATACACCGAAAGCGGCACATCCAATATAAAGAAGATCGCATTCACTATGAACATGAGCGTTTCCAGTGCGAAGACAATGACAGGGAAGCTGAAGCAGGAACTTTCCAGGATAGACAAACACGTCAGCAGATCCAGGATGTCAGATGAAGAGATAGCTCTGGCAGTCCATGACTATATAGCAGCAAACACGATGTACGACAGGAGCTTCAGCGGAAGCCACATAAACGATCTCTACGGAGCGCTGGTGGGTCACAAGGCAGTGTGTGAGGGATATGCCCAGGCGTATCAGTACGTGATGCAGCATTACGGCGTACACACCGGCATCGTGACAAGCGATAACGCCTGCCATGCATGGAACATCGTGAAGATCAGAGGAAACTGGTATCACGTGGATGTCACATGGGACGACCCTATAAAGGGCAGTTCGGCAACCGATGAACCGGGAGCCGTCAACCACAATTACTTCCTCCTCAGCACATCGACGCTCCTCAAAAAAAGCAGCAGCGACGCCCGCAGGAAAGACTTTGTGATAGAAAAGTCAGGTTCGGAAAAATATTCCTCCATGACGTCGAAGAAATTCGAGAACGGATTCTGGAAAAAATCAAAATCAGCCATGTGGTACTACGGAGGAAAGTGGTACTATTCAGGCAAAGACAGGTTCGAGATCGTAAGATATGATTACAAAACGAAATCATCGAAGAAAATAATACGTGACAGCAGCGTCAAATGGCCTGTGGCAGGCAAAAAAAGGACATACTATGCAGGCAGCTACAGCTATCTCGCCGCTGACGGAAGATATCTCTACTACACGATGCCGACAAAGGTATGCCGCTACGACATGGGCACCGGCAGGAAGACTACGAAAGTCAAATGCAAGGCGGTCTCCGGCAGCGTATACGGTGTGAAGATAAGCAACGGATCACTGTATTACGTGATAAAGAAAGCGCCTTACGGTACACGCACAGGCAGCCTCAGAAAGCTCGGTCTGAAGTGATATGACGACTGTATCAGAACACAGCGAATCACAGAAAATCGAGTAACCGAAATGTAACCGCCATATGTTACAATAAGGTCATCCTAAAGATGAAACAACTATTCAGTAACACTCAGAAAGCGAGAATGTGATATGGCGGAGAAGAAGACTATTTACTTCAGACTGTTCGGAAGTTTCGCATACAGGCAGTCTGCGAAGGAAAAATGGAAACAGCTGGACGGAAGCGTATCTTGCGGCAGGAAACTGAGATCGTTCATCGAGTACCTTATAGTCAACCATGACAGCGATATATCGTCAGAGGATCTTCGTGAGAAATTCTGGCCGGCGGACAAGAGCGTCAACCCTTCAAGTTCGCTGAAGTACACGATGCACAAGGCGAGAGCGGTGCTCAGTGCGATGTTCCCGGAATACGCGGACGATCTCATCTGGACCGTCAGAGGATATTTTATCTGGAATCCTGATATAAAGGTGAAGACCGACATCGAGGATTTTGCAGGAAAATGTCGGTCAATAAGAAAGAAACGCAAGGAAATACCGGTTGAGGATTACCTCAGCGTAATCAGGATGTACTCAGGCGAGATACTGCCGGGAAGCAACATGGACTGGATGAGGAGCCTGAGACTCTATTACAGGACCCTTTACATAGACATGTGCAAGACTGCGGTAATGAAACTCCAGGACGAAGGCAGATGGGAGGATATAGCCGCAGTCAGTGAAAAGGCGTATTCCATGGAACCGGGCGTGGAGGAGTTCACGGTATACTACATGCAGGCTCTCACAGCGCTGGGACAGCCGGAACGTACCCTCGAACATTACGAGATATACAAGAAATACATATGGAAAAAGCATCATCAGATCCCTTCCGGGCAGGTGGAACAGGTATATGCACTGGCTGTGCAGACCATAGCCAACGGCATATCCGAAGGCAGCGAGATCTTCGAAATGCTCACGGACTGCAGCCGTGACAGACATGCGTTCCTCTGCAGTTTCAACGTGTTCAGGAACATAGTCAATCTGGAGATGCGTCACATAGAACGTGACAAGCATACTTCATCCATAGTGATCCTAAGCGTATTCGGCGAAAAGACAGGAGAAGCGGAGGCGGCGGCTCTCAGGCGTATGGAAAAAGTCATCCTTGAGACACTGCGTACAGGAGACCCTGTGACAAGGCTCAACTCAGGATCCTTCGCGATACTGCTCTCGGGCGCCACAGAAGCCAATGCAGAGATGGTAGTGGAGCGTATCAGTGCAGCCTTCGGCAGGAAATACAGGAGCGCGGGACTGAGGACAGTACATCAGACATTCGCCATGACGCCAAAAAAATAAAAATGGCAGATCATAACACGGTTACACAGGCCGGTGACTGCAGATAATCATAGTATGGATTTTGTGATTTTTGCAATAGGGGCAACAGGGTATTCGGTGATAGAATACCTGTTCAGAGGATATACACACTGGTCTATGGCGCTGACAGGCGGGGCATGTCTGCTCGTCTTCTATTACTATACGAAAGATCATATGCAGGCTTCAGTACTCACCAGAGGTGCAGTGGGAGCCTGTATTTTTACTGTCTTCGAATTTTTCGTGGGACTGCTGGTCAATCTGCGCTACGGCTGGCATGTGTGGGATTACACGGGGCAGCCCGGGAACATACTGGGACAGATATGCCCTCTGTTCTCGTTCATCTGGCTGCTGGCAGGCATATCGCTGTCGGTGGTCGCCGAATCATTAAATAATATCTTTAAACGTGCAAAATCTTAGCGTATAATATCAATAGGGCAGAAGACACGGCGGTACGTGTCATAAACAACAGAAACAGGAGAACAGAGCATATGAAAAATTATAAAAAGCTGCAGAACGGCAGTGACATAAGAGGTATAGCGATAACAGGGGTCCCGGGAGAACTGCCGAACCTTACTGCCGATGAAGCGGCTGATATAGCCAGGGGGTTCCTGATATGGCTTTGCAGGAAAACGGGAAAATCCCCGGAGGATATAAAGATAGCGATAGGTCGTGATCCCAGAGTCTCAGGTCAGCATCTCCGTGACGGGCTCATGGACGGGTTCGGCCCTTACGGATGCAGGGCATATGACTGCGGACTGGCGTCCACGCCGGCTATGTTCATGGCGACGGTGTTCCCGGACTTCAGCTGCGACGGAACAGTGATGATAACGGCCAGCCACCTGCCGTACAACAGGAACGGATTCAAGTTCTTCACACGGGACGGCGGCCTCGGGAAACAGGATATAAAAGAGATGATCGGATATGCAGAGGACGATGAGTCAGGTGTCAGAGAGCTGGGCGAACCGAAGAACGCTGACGGAGCAACGTTCCGTTACGGCAAGAAGGTCTTCGAGGCAGAATCCGCGGATATAATGACGCCGTACTGCGATCATCTCAGGAAGCTTATAACAGACGGCGTCGGTACCGGCGACAGACCTCTTGCAGGTATGAAGATCGTAGTGGATGCAGGCAACGGCAGCGGCGGTTTCTATGCGAAGAAAGTCCTCAAACCTCTTGGTGCGGATATCAGCGCCAGCCAGTTCCTGGAGCCGGACGGCATGTTCATGAACCATGCGCCGAATCCGGAGGATCGCGAGGCTATGAATGCCGTTTCCCTGCAGGTGATATCGACGGGCGCACATCTGGGAATAATATTCGATACCGATGTGGACAGGTCGGCAGCGGTGGACAGCAAGGGCAGAGAGATATCCAGGAACGGTATAGTTGCCATGGCTGCAGCGCTTGTTGCCGAGGAGCATCCGGGCACGACGGTAGTTACGGACAGCATCACCAGCAGGCAGCTCACAGCCTTCCTTGAGGACGGGCTTGGTCTTAAGCACATGCGTTTCAAACGCGGATACAGGAACGTCATAAACAAGGCGATAGAACTGAACTCGCAGGGTGTGGACTGCCAGCTTGCCATAGAGACATCAGGTCATGCGGCGCTTAAGGAAAACTACTTCCTGGATGACGGCGCATATCTGGCAACGAAGATCGTTATAAAGGCAGCGAAGCTGTTTGCAGACGGCGTCATGATCGACGACGTCATCGATGCGCTGGAGGAACCGGCAGATGAAAAGGAGATAAGGATACCTGTGAAATGCGAGGATTTCGCATCCTACGGTGATATGGTTCTGGAGGAGCTGGCAGGATTCGTGAACAGGACCGACGGCCTGTCGCTGGCTGAGCCGAACTATGAGGGCGTGAGGATCGACTTCCCGGGCGGGTGGTGCCTCCTGAGAAAATCCCTTCATGACCCTATCCTGCCGATGAACATGGCTTCTGATGAAAACGGCGGCTGCAGCGAGATACTCAGAGTGATGACCGGATTCCTGTCGGGATATGAGGAACTGGATCTGTCTTCACTGGTACGGTAAGGTGATCTTATGATAAATCAGAAAAACAAATATGTGACATGCGGTCAGATGAAACTTCTGGAACGCAGAGCCGATGAGAACGGGTTGTCATATTATCAGATGATGGAGAATGCAGGTTCCGGAGCGGCTGCTGTGATCAGAGAAAAGATGTCTGAGTCAGGCCGCGGCAGAGATGTCAGGTATACTGGATTCGTATCGGGGTATCCGGACAGCGATCTTCCGGCAGTTGCGGAAACTGCAGCAGCACCTTCCGCGGAGACCGGGCTCATGTCTGCACTGATTTTCTGTGGCAAAGGCAACAATGGCGGAGACGGTTTCGTGATAGCCAGACTGCTGTGTGAAGCGGGATATGATGTGACCGTGATCATGGTGGACGGCAGACCCAGGACTGAGGATGCGGTGACGAACTATGAGCTGCTCCTGGACATGGACGTCCGCATACTGGATATGACAGAGAATGAAAGAGCGCTGCTGGAATCAGGAGGGACACCGGATCTGATAGCAGACGCCATGTACGGGACAGGATTTTCCGGAAGTCTGAAAGGCAACGGCCTCAAGGCTGCAGCATTCATCGCAAAGACAAGGAAGCACAAAACGCCGCCGCTAGTCTTCGCTGTGGACATACCTTCAGGTGCAGGCGGCGACATGACCAAGGAGGAACAGCTGGATCTGAACTGTGTCAGAGCTGACTTCACTGTCACCTTCCATGCCAGGAAGCCTGTACATATGCAGTCCTTCGCACCTGACTACTGCGGTGAGATCATAGTCGTGGATATCGGCATAGATCAGGATCTGCTGTGGTATCCGAGACGCGGATCAGGATACGAATAATGAGATCATGAAAAAGATATAAAAATACCCGGGTGACACTGCATGGAACGGTGTTCCCGGGTATTGCTGTTTCAGGGCTCACAGCCTGTCTTTCTTTTCCTGTTCCTTTATCTGTTTCCAGAGATCGAGGCTTTCCCTGTCGTCTGTGACGCTGACGTCGCCGAAAACGTGAGGGTGTCTGCGGATCATTTTCTCAGAGACTCCCTGTATCACATCGTCTATGGTGAAGCGCCCCTCCTCGGCAGCTATCTGCGCATGCATCACTACCTGCAGCAGCAGGTCTCCCAGCTCCTCGCAGAGGTTTTCATCGTCATGACTGTCTATAGCAGAAATGACTTCGCCTGATTCCTCCACAAGGCATTCTTTCAGGCTCTCGTGGGTCTGCTTGATATCCCAGGGGCATCCTCCGGGACTTCTGAGTATGTTTATGATCTCGGTCAGGTCGCTGAAATCATATTTTTCGCCGACAGCGTCGATGCTGTATTTGGACTTATTCGTGTTTCCCATTCTTATCATCTCCATTCATGTTTCCCATCCTGTAGCCTCCCAGATCCAGTGCTGCGAATCTGAATCCGCAGGCCTTGATACCAGCGTTCACTTTATCCATGAACCCGTTGTCGAAGAATTTTTTCCTGTCCTCAGGCAGGACTTCTATACGGGCGATGTCTCCGTGGTGTCTGACCCTCAGCTGGCTGAAGCCAAGACCGCGCAGATATTTCTCCGCATCATAGACAGCTTTCAGCTTCTCGGCGGTGATCTTCTCTCCGTATGGTATACGGGACGCCAGACATGCAAAGGCAGGCTTTTCCCATATCGGCATGGTGTCTCCCGACGGTGTAGTTATCATGAAAGCGGAAGCTATCGCGCAGTCCTCCTCGGCGATCATGTGGAGTGCCTGACGTATCTCGGATTTTGTCAGCCCGGCCTCCTTCAGAGGACTGGCGATACCCAGTTCCTCAAGGGCCCGGTGCCCCGGTCTGTAGTCGTCCATATCGCTGAGGTTCGTACCATCGGCAAGGACACTGCCCACCATCTGCGCACGCTGCACCAGCTCTGAGAAGATAGCTTTTTTGCAGTGATAGCATCTGTCGGGAGGATTTTCTTCGATAACAGGCATTATGAAACTTACATCCTGTATCTTGTGACTGATCCCCAGCCTTTCGCAGAACTCTCTGGCATATTCTATCTCATCCGGTGCGAAATGTGGACCGGATGCTGTGAGGGCAGCTATGCGGTCATCTCCCCATAGCCTGTATGCGAAAGCCGTAAGGAAAATGCTGTCCACGCCTCCCGAGAGAGCGACCAGCATCTGCCCATATCCGCTGAGGATCTCCTCCAGACGGTCAAGCTTCTGTTCAAGTGTATTTTTTTCGGTCATATCCATCCACCTCCTGTCAGATATATATTATCAGCTTTGCTTTTTCGCAGCAAGCTCGATGCCGGGTTTTGCAGGAAGCTGAGCTGCAAGTATGGCTGCAAACATGATGATACAGCCTGCAGCTTCTCTCAGCGACAGACTTTCGCCCAGGATCAGCATGCCCGCTATCACGGCGAACACCGATTCAAGACACAGTATCATCGAAGCTACCGCAGGGTCCGTATCAGCCTGTGCGACTATCTGCATAGTATATCCCGCACCGCATGACAGAGCGCCTGCGTAGACTATAGGTATCCATGCATCCAGCAGCTGGCTCAGCGAGGGTATATCGTATCCCAGCACAGGATCCAGCGGGAACATCAGTATCACGCAGAGTATACCTGCGATGAAGAACTGCAGGCACGACAGCCTGACGCCATCGACCTTAGGTGAGAAATAGTCAATCAGCAGTATATGTACAGCAAAGCAAAGGGCGCATGCCAGCACGATGAGATCCCCTTTGTTGATATGTCCGAATCCGCCGGATGCAGGCATGCACAGCAGGTACAGCCCGAAGGCCGACGCCAGCACACACAGCCAGATGAGTGGGCGTATCTTCTTGCCCAGGATCCGGCCGAAGATCGGCACCAGCACGACATAGAGGGCGGTTATGAACCCGGCCTTGCCTGCAGTGGTGTACATCATGCCGATCTGCTGCAGCATGCCTGCCACCAGCAGTGCCAGCCCGCAGCATATGCTTCCTGTTATCAGGAGCTTCTGATCGTTCTTTTTATCCGCCTCAGAAAGGGCGGAGTCTGCTGCATCTGCTTTTACAGCCGGAACACTTGCCTGTTTCTTCGATTTCATCCTGTCAAGGACCATGATAAGCGGGATCAGCACAATACCTCCGATTATGGTACGTATACCGTTGAATGCGAAGGGACCGATGAGCTCCATGCCGCTTTTCTGGGCGACGAAGGAGCCGCCCCAGACCATGGCTGTCAGCACAAGCATCAGATCACCTTTTAATTTTTTACTCATTATATAATACTCTCTTTCTCAGATATATCAAAACTGCTGCTCCGTAAGAAGCAGCATCCATATCTATTGTAATATCAAAACCTCTGTGTTTCAAGGTCTGATTGAAGTAATTTTGCAGGCAAAACGTTCCGGATTTGCTACAAACATGTTGTAATCGATTTTCTAAAAATATATAATTGTTCTATACGATGCGATCGCACATGTCCGGGAGCGTGATACGTGACGCGGCAGACTGAAGGGAAGCAGCCGGTGGCGTTTGCGGCGATGAAGCAGTACACAGGAAAGAGAAACAGAAGCATGAAGAATTTTTATATAGCGACGATGGGCACGGATTTCTGCAGATATGCGAAAGCCCACGATACGGGCATTGAGCTGGATCAGTTCTGCATGGCTGAGAATCTTGAAGGCGTTAAGTATGAGAACGTGAAGCAGGAGATCATGCAGATCATGGAGGACAGCGGTATCGGCGGCAGCGATATGGTGCTGCACGCCCCGTTCAGTGAACTGCATCCGGCGGCCATAGACCCGGAGGCTCTGAAGCTGGCTCGCAGACGTATGGATCAGGCGTACCGTGCATGCGAGGATCTGGGGATAAAGAAGATGGTGGTCCACTCAGGATATCTGCCCCATGTATATTTCAAATCATGGCATACGGAACGGTCCGTGGAGTTCTGGACGGATTTCATGGCAGACAAGCCGGAGGATTTCGTCATATGCATAGAGAATGTCCTGGACGATGAACCGTATATGATGAGGGATATGATAGAGAAGATCCGTGAAAAGGGCGGTCACAGCAACATAGGGATATGTCTCGATACGGGGCATGCGAACTGTATCAGCGATACGGATGTACACGAATGGATAAGGACGCTTTGTCCGTATATAAACCATTTTCATATACATAACAACGACGGAGAACATGATCTGCACAGCACTTTCGCAGAGGGAGTGCTGGATATGCAGTCCCTGCTTGATCTGGCGGGGGAACTTTGCGATCCGGGAACTACATATACCATCGAAGTCATGGAATGCGGCAGCGCCGTGGAATGGCTGGCGTCGCAGGGATGGCTTCGGTGAGAGCAGGGAGGTCCACAATGACTGAGAATATGAAAGAAGCGGAATATGTAAAAATCACGGAAGAAACAACTGAAGGAACGGCCACAGAAACGGTCGCGGAGGAAAAGGTCGTGATATCCGGAGATGACTCCGGCTGGCAGGGCGATTCCATAGAAAACTACGGATATGAAGAGGTGCCCGGAGAGGATATAACGGGATTCGAGGAACTGGCAGGCTTCGGCGAGATGTCTGACACGAAGAACGATCAGGAGCAGAGACTTTTCAGGATCATGGATGAGATGGACAAGGTGGACAGGAATGCCATGATCGAAGCTCTGGAACGTCAGGAAAAGCTTGCGAAACCGCCGGGGAGCCTGGGCGGCCTGGAGGAGATATCCATCAGGATGGCCGGGATAACCGGGAAGGTGAAGAACAGCATAGAAAAATCCTGCGTTGTGGTCATGTGCGCGGACAACGGCGTGGTGGAAGAGGGCGTAAGTTCTGCACCACAGTCTGTAACTATGGCGCAGACTGTAAACTTTACACGGAGACTGACAGGCGTAGGTGCTCTTGCTCAAAGCTTCGGCAGCGAACTGCTTATCGTGGATCTGGGAGTGAAGGATCCGATACCGGAGGAGCTCTATGACAACGTACCGCTGAGAGATACGCACAAGATCGTGAACAGGCGGGTACGTCCGGGCACATGCAATATCGCCAGGGAACCTGCCATGACCAAAGACGAGGTCATAAGATGCATAATGACAGGTATAGAGATGGCAGACGCTGTTAAGGACGCAGGCTTCGATATCGCCGGCGTGGGTGAGATGGGTATAGGCAACACCACCACAAGTGCGGCAGTGCTGTCGGCGCTCACAGGACTTGACAGCAGCGAGACCTGCGGCAGAGGCGGCGGAGTCAATGACGCAGGATTCATCAGGAAGAAAGAGATCGTGGATGCAGTGTCGGAAAAATACAGGATGCCGGATCAGGAGAAGAACCTGGACAGTCTTGAGGACATACGTCATACTGTGCTGGATATACTGGCAGACATGGGCGGCTTCGATATCTGCGCGATGGCGGGGATGTTCATCGGCGCTGCAAGGAACAGGATGCCGGTGGTCATCGACGGATATATATCCGCAGTGGCTGCTCTCGCGGCATACATGCTGGCTCCGGATTCGGTGGACTATATGTTCGCATCCCACCAGTCATGGGAAAAAGGCTACGACCATGCCATAAGGGCGCTGGGTCTCAGTCCGTTCCTGGCGCTGAACATGCGTCTGGGCGAGGGCAGCGGATGCCCGATAGCCTTCGAGGTGATAAGGGGCGCATGCAGCGTGATGAACGACATGGCGACTTTTGACGAAGCGGAGATAAACGACAGCTATCTTGATGAGATCAGAGAAGGAGACTGTTTTTAAATGAATGTATTCATAAGCGGAGGCTGCAAGAACGGCAAGTCGTATTACGCTCAGCGAGATGCGAAGAGACAGGCGGGTGCAGCCGGCAGACCGCTGTACTATATAGCAACGATGATACCCCACGATGAGGAGGACCACGCCCGGATAAGGCGCCATATCTCGGAAAGAGAAGGCTGGGGATTCGAAACCGTGGAGTGCGGCAGATGCATAACCGATATCCTGAAGGATGACTGCATCGACAATGAGGGCGTCTTCCTGCTGGACAGCGTGACGGCTCTGCTGGGAAATGAGATGTTCGATGACGAGGGCAGGTATGACGAGTCGGCGGCGGAACGTGTGAAGGCGGATCTGCTGGAGTTCGCGGCAGCCACAGGTAATACCGTGTTCGTATCGGATTACATATATAGCGATGCGGGCTGGTTCAGCGAGACTGTGGAAGCTTACCGCAGAGGTCTGGCCGGAGCCGACAGGGCGCTGGCAGCTGTATGCGACAGAGTAGTGGAGATCTCCGCAGGAATGGAGGAGATCTGGAAGTGAAGTATATAAGAGGATTCCTGATGGCCTGGGGCTGCTTCTGCAGGATACCGTGTCCCTACAGGAAATGGAACGAGGATGACAGATACGCAATGCTGAACATGTTCCCTTTCGTGGGACTGCTGCTGGGGATACTGACCTGTATCGCCTGGTATCTGCTGGACCTGCTGGGAACAGGCGGGCTCCTCTCGGGAGGCATACTGACTGCGCTGTATTTCTGGATGACGGGGTTCATACATCTGGACGGATTCATGGACTGCAGCGATGCTGTACTTTCGAGACGTCCGCTGGCTGAGAGGCAGCGTATACTCAAGGACTCCCATGTGGGGGCATTTGCCGTGATATCGCTGGCCTTTATGCTGATACTGTTCACAGTGTCCATGACGGTGATAACAGAGGAGTTTTCATTGAGAAAGGCGGTTGTGCTCTGTGTGATATTCATGGTGTCAAGGGAGATGTCGGCGTACAGCGTCATCAACAGGAAACCGATGACTACCAGCCAGTACGGGGATCTGTCGTCCCACAGCTGCAATGAGCGGGGACTGCCGGGGATAGCGGCGGTCACGGCGGCAGGGCTGATAATGATCGTACTGTCAGGCAGCGGACTGGCAGCAGGAGCAGGAGAACAGAGCATGTTCTCGGTGTCCGCATTCTTTATAAACATATGGATAGTGCTGATACAGGCTGCGCTGATGGCGCTCATCGGACAGAGGATGCGCGAGCAGCTTGGCGGCATGAACGGAGATATTTCAGGATATATGATAGTGTCAGGCGAGCTGGCAGGTGTGGTGATGATGGCCGTTGCAGCAGGTATCTGACATTCGGGAGGTAGAAAATTATGATCCTTGTGTTCGGAGGGGCGTATCAGGGAAAGGCTGATTACGTCAGGAACGATTTGGGAATAAAAAATATAAGCAGCTGCAGTGACGGGGCTGAGCCTGATTTTGCAGCGGACGCCGTATATGGCATAGACGGGTTCGTGCTGCAGTGTGTCAGAGACGGCGTGGAGGCTGCCGGCTATTTCCGCAGCCGCAGGGAGCTCTGGCAGGACAAGGTACTGATCATGACGGATGTGTCGCAGGGACTGGTCCCTGTCGATGCTGAACAGCGTGCATTCAGGGAGATGAACGGAAGGCTGATGTTATACCTGGCTGCTGAGGCCGGACAGGTCCACAGGGTATTCTGCGGACTGGGAAAGCGAGTGAAATAAATGAAATCGAATATATGTCTGATAAGACACGGACTTACAGAGGGAAATCTAAGAAGACTTTATTATGGAGCATCTGACATACCTCTTTCAGGCAAAGGCGAAGAGGAACTGAGAAAGCTGGCGGCAGAGGGGATATACCCGGCCGCTGAAGAGGCAGACTTTTATACTACAGGTATGATCAGGACGGAGCAGACTCTTAAGCTGATATACGGAGAGCAGGAGCATCAGGTGCTGCCGCTTCTGAAGGAGATAAACTTCGGCGAGTTCGAGATGAAAAGCTATGAGGAAATGAAAGACGATCCTGTGTATCAGGAGTGGATGTCCGATAAAAGCGGCACGCTGCCGCCGCCGGGAGGGGAAAGCATACAGCAGTTCACATCCCGCATCAGAGAGGGCTTCGAAGACCTGAAGAAGCGCCATGCGCTGAAGATCCTTTCCATGAGGCACAGCGGGATGGAAGCGTGGTCTGTGGTTGTCTGCCACGGAGGACCTGTATCAGCGGTGTTGGAAACACTGTTCCCGGGAGAAAAGGACAACTTCTACAAGTGGATACCTGATCCCGGACATGGCTACATACTGAGGATGGAAGACCTTGACGTTGTTTCTGCAGAAAAATTCTAGATCAGCTGCCAGAGGGCAGTACAGGAGGATGTTATCATGAATATAAAAGATAAAGTGACCGATCTTATCGGCGGGACGCCGCTTCTGAGACTGGGAAAACTGGCTGCTTCGGCAGGCGCGAAGGGCGAGATCGTTGCGAAGGTGGAGTCCTTCAACCCGGCGGGGAGCATCAAGGACAGAGTCGGATACAGGATGATACAGGACGCCGTCAGTGAAGGCAGGCTCAAGCCCGGCGGAGTCATAATCGAACCTACCAGCGGCAACACAGGCGTTGGTATAGCTATGACAGCTGCTGCGGAAGGCTACAGAGCCATCATGGTCATGCCGGAGAGTATGAGCCTGGAAAGGCGTACACTTCTTAAAGCCCTCGGCGCCGAGCTGGTGCTGACAGACAGGGAAAAAGGCATGCAGGGCAGTGTCGACAAGGCTGAGGAGCTGGCGGCGGAGATACCGGGAAGCATCATCGCAGGTCAGTTCGCCAACCCGTCGAATCCGCAGGCGCACTATGACACCACGGCTCCGGAGATCTGGGCAGATACCGACGGACAGGTGGACATACTGGTGGCCACCTTCGGAACGGGCGGAACTGTGACGGGCACGGGAAGATATCTCAAGGAGAAAAATCCTGATATAAAGGTGATAGCTGTGGAACCGGCTGCATCGCCACTGCTGTCGGAGGGCAAGGCCGGTCCTCACAAGATACAGGGCATCGGAGCAAATTTCATCCCGGAGGTGCTGGATACATCGGTGATCGATGAGATCATGACTGTGTCGGATGATGATGCACTGGATATGATGAAGCGTCTGGCTTCCGAGGAAGGCGTGCTTGCCGGCGTATCGTCGGGAGCAGCTGTACACGCGGCGCTGCAGGTGGCTGCCCGTGAGGAAAATGCAGGCAAGAGGATAATAGTCATACTGCCGGATACCGGGGAGAGATACCTGAGTATATTCTAGTTAAGAGGTAAATTATGAAAAATGACAGGATCCTCAGGATCTATACTGACGGTGGCTGCGCAGGCAACCAGCATAATAAAAATTTCGGCGGATGGGGCGCCATTCTTGAGTTTGCAGGACATACCAAGGAACTCTGCGGCGGTGAGGCTGATACCACCAACAACAGGATGGAGATGACGGCGCTGCTGGAGGCCCTGAAAGCTGTTAAAAAGGACGGACAGGTGATACATGTGTTTTCGGACAGCAGCTATCTGATGGACTGCTTCCGCAAGAGATGGTATGTCAAATGGCTGGATAACGGGTGGAAGACCGCTGCAAAGAAACCTGTGGAGAACCAGGATCTGTGGAAAGAGCTGCTGCCGTATCTTGACCGGCACGAAATAAGTTTTTATCGTGTCAAGGGCCATGTGGGCCTAGACAAATCGTCAGCATCAGACCTTGATAAACTGTACAGTAAATTCACCGAATGGAACGGCACAGAGTTTTCGTATGAAGATTTCGTACATGTCACTGAGAAAAACAATATTGCAGATAAACTTGCCAATGAAGGTATCCATAAGATAAAGCAGAGGGCAGTGTTATAAGGGCTCGGTCATGAGCCCATATTTTCGAATTTTTTTGTTGCCACAAGGTAATCGTTCAGGACGCCGAGATGCACATAGTAGTATGAGAATCTGTCTGCTCTCTGCACCTGGACAAGTCCTGCGTCGCTGAGCTTTTTGACGTGCTGGGATATGGTGGCCTGTGAATAGTCGAAGTGGCCCACCAGATCCTTGTTGCAGACCTTCTCGCGTTTCTTGTTCTGTTCCATTATATATCTGAATATCTTTATTCTTGCCGGGTGTGCCAGCGCGTCTGATATCCTGGCGATCAGCAGGATATCTTTTTCCTGCATTTCATCTATTTCTTTTCTAAGTCTCATCTGTAACTCCTTGTTGAATTTGAACTCATGACTTATAGTATACATTAATCCTGAAAAACATGTCAATGTCTGTCGAAAGGAAATTCGGTCTGCGACGCATGCTGCAGTATCTCCGGGCAGATTGCATCGTGAAAAAAGAAAACCGCTCATCGAGCGGCTTCCTTTTCGTCATCATTATTTACTATTTGTAGGAGGTGTGTTCCGTTGAACACAAGTTATTAGAAAGAAGGGCTGCATAGTTGTTGGGGATTGAGAAGAAGTGTTGTTTTTTTATATCGGTACATTACCCGATAAGCAGCCCTTTATATCCTTGTTCACAACATTGGGTCAATCTCTTGTTTCCCTTGCTGTGACTATATAATAACGCGTGAATATGCTGATTTAAGGTCACTATTGTGAAGAATTGCTGAAGAAGACATGTTGTATCGGTGGCTGCCTGGCGGACGGTATCGTGGCATCTGCGTTTACACTTTAAAGGTGATTCAAATACTCTTTTTAAGGGTAAACGAAACGACGGACACAGACCATGTCATTGATGGCAGGAAACGGTATACCGGATGCAGTTCACGTCATGACCGGCCGCAGGGGATGCTGCATGAAAAAGGAAGCCGCTCATCGAGCGGCTTCCTTTTCGTCATCATTATTTACTATTTGTAGGAGGTGTGTTCCGTTGAACACAAGTTATTAGAAAGAAGGGCTGCATAGTTGTTGGGGATTGAGAAGAAGTGTTGTTTTTTTATATCGGTACATTACCCGATAAGCAGCCCTTTATATCCTTGTTCACAACATTGGGTCAATCTCTTGTTTCCCTTGCTGTGACTATATAATAACGCGTGAATATGCTGATTTCAAGTCACTATTGTGAAGAAATGCTGAAAAAGCCATCTGAATCATAACCTGCGTCAAGAGGATGCAGAAGCTGTCACGATCTGGTGTAAAACAGGAGTTCCATCAGCTCGGCTTCCTCGTCTTCGGTCATCGGTTCTTCCATGCGTGCACCGCATTCCGGGCAGATGTCTGCTGTGACTTCATAGTTCATATAACAGGCCGGGCAGAATCTTTTGCGTCTGTTCATGCCATCTGTTGCCTGAACAGCAGGAACTGCGCTGTCCTCATACTGTCCGGTGCTGTCGTTTTCTCTGCTCTCCGTGAAGGCAGCGTTTTCTGCAAATATATCCCGTATGTTTTTCATGTATGTTCCTCCGTTTATGTTATATCGTTGTCTGTCGTATATCAGTCAGCAGGATTGATGAGCCCTGCGCTGATTTTCCATGATATGATCCTTCTTACCGACTGGTCGATGCGTTCCTCTGCGATGTCACCGTCACGCACTGCCCTGAGGACAGCTCTGTACTGCTTGCGGAAACTGCCGGTACAAAGCATGTCATTGCCTGCCAGCACTGCAGTAACTGCGCTGTCGGCTTCGGGGAAAAATCCGTCTATAGCGTCCATGGAGAGGTCGTCGGTGATGATGACTCCCCGGAATCCCATATCCTCCCTGAGCATGCGGTGGACTGCCGGTGACAGCGAGGCCGGAGCATCAGCGTCTATGGCTCTGACGATATTGTGGGAGACCAGTACAGAAGGCGCGCCCGCATCTATACCTGCCTGAAATGGCAGCAGATCCGAGCTTTTGAGCTGATCCATGCTGCGCCTGTCCACAGCGATCCCTTTGTGGGTGTCGGCGGAATCACCGTATCCGGGGAAGTGTTTCAGCGTGCATCCCATGCCGTCCTCTGCGCAGGCCTTTACGACGGCTTCAGCAAAATCCGATGTGGTCCTGGCGTCCTGACCGAGGCTCCTGTCGTACATGAAATCCTTATTGTTCGTGGATATGTCACATACAGGCGCCAGATCCAGATTTATCCCAAGGCCGGAAAGCAGGCTGTTTTTCTCATGGGCGTCGCTGACTATCAGATCCAGTCCGCCTTTCGCATAGAGTTCTCTGGGGGAAAGGAAAGGCGTGCTGCGGAATTTTTTGCTGCTGCTGACTCTTACAACGGTGCCGCCTTCCTCGTCCACTGCGATGAAGGGCGGCGTTGATGATGCGCTGTTCACTGCAGAGATGCTTTTACGGACTTCGGCAGGCGTCGAGTCGCTGAAGCTGGCTCCGAACAGAAGTACGCCGCCAGGCATGCATTCCCGGATCTCGTCAGGCGAGGGCGTACCGCTGTAAAAGCATGCCAGGAACATCTGGGCGACTTTTTCTTCAAGTGTCATCCTGCTGACGATACGGTCGGTGCCGGGCTGTATGTTCTCGCTGCGTATGGACTGAAAGATATCCTCGGTACTGTCTCTGTCTGAGAAGAATATGCCGGTGCTGATGCAGACCGCCGCTGCCAGCAGAACAACTGCCGTCGCAGCGATCAATGATTTTCTGTGCTTTTTTATGAACGTTTCCCTGTGTGCCTTTTTCATGATACCCCCCTGTGCATATCTTATGTATATATTTTATCATATTTATAGTCCGTATACAGTGGTTTTATTCCGAAAAAGGAAACAGCCCCGGGAACAAAAAGCCGAATGTTTCCGGGGCAGAAGATAGGTATCGTGAAGAAGGAGATCGTTGATGCAGTTCTGAAGCTCGTTGAGGAAAATCCGGACATCGGTGCATTCGTGCTGGAGTGCAGCGACATGCCGCCGTATTCAAGCATAATACAGGAAGCAATGCAGCTGCCGGTATTCGACTTCATCACCCTGATAAGATGGCTCCACTTCGCAACACAGCAGAAGCCGTATAACGGATTCATCTAAAAACAGACAGCGAAAAATATCAGAGGAAAATTCTCTCCCGAAGTATCTGTTCGTACATCTATGGTGGACTACAAAAAAGAAGAATGGCTCATTAATCTGCCGCTGTATGCAATAGATCAGATTACTCAGATTGCAAAGATATAATGATATAACATTGGCGGGCTATGGAATGCAAGAGATTATTGTTGATGAAGGGAAACGCACCAATATCGTAAAAAATCGTCTGAATGACGATCCAAAGCTTACCACCGAAGAATACGATGTAGAATAAATGGCGAGGAAGGAACTCAAGACTGACCTGTGAGTCGCGAAGCAGCTGGACCAGTGCGAGATAAAAAACCTGGGACAGAATGACTTGAAAGATGGCGGTGTGTTACATGCATACCGCCATTTAACGTATAAGCTCCTGTATAATGCTCCGTATACTGTTGCTATCTCAGCAGTGGTCTCAGCTTCTTCACGAGGATGATCGCTGCGATGATCTTTACTGCATCGCCGATAAGGAAAGGGAACACGCAGGCTGTCAGCGACGCCCATACTCCGGTTCCTGTGCTCACGATGAACCAGAGTGTGCCCAGCAGATAGCAGGCTGCCAGTCCGGCGATCATAGCCAGGGCAAGAACGGCGTAGGTTCTTCCGGTGCTCATGTTTTCCGAGCGGAACCATTTGTCGAGAATGAGTCCGATGATAAGCGCAGCCATGATATATCCGATGATATAACCGCCGGTAGGGCCCGCCAGGACGCTTATGCCACCGCGGAATCCTGCGAATACAGGAACGCCCACAGCTCCGATCAGTACATATACCACCTCACTGATGGTGCCGTACTTTGCACCCAGGAGACCTCCTGTAAGGAACACCGCCATAGTGGCGAGGTTCACCGGTACAGGGGTGAAGCCCAGCGGTACGGAAACGAAAGAGCCGATGGCGGTGACAGCTGCGAAGAGGCCGCAGAGCACCAGATATGTAGTCTTTGAATATTTTCCTGTCATAGTATTGTTAGCTGTAGTCATTATAGCTTTATCCTTTCGAAATGTTTTTTACTGCCCGGCGATTCATTCAAACCGTATGGAGATCTCGCCGGTGCTGAGGGTCTCGCGGCTGCCGTCCGGATACATGACCTCCAGGCCTCCGGAGCCGCTTATGCCCAGGACTCTGGCCGGTATACCGCCGCTTTCGTCCGAGATATCCTTGCGGTAGCCGCCTTTGTATACCTTGATGTTCCTGCCGATGACGATGCTTTTTTCGCGGTATCTTTCCATGAAGGCAGGCTCCTCTGCTGTTTCGCAAAGTGCAGTCTCGGTAAGTTCATCGATGAGGTCCAGCGTTTCTGCGATGATCTCGCCTGCAAGCGCTGACTTCGAATAGTTCCCTTCCACTGCTCCGGCAACATCCAGCAGTTCCTTGGGAAAATCACGGAGATTCGTATTGATGCCGATCCCGATGACGAGACTTTCTATCTGACCGGTCTCAAAGCTTGATATGGCTTCGGTGCCTATACCGCAGACTTTTTTTCCATCGACATATATGTCGTTCACCCACTTGATCCCGGCGTTCACGCCGCAGATCCTGTCGAGGGAATCCGCCACCGATACAGCTGCCGCCGAGGTTATCAGCAAGGCATGGCTGATGTCGAGGGGCTTCCTGATTATCAGGCTGAGATATATCCCCTCCAGCGGTGAGAAGAAGCTCCTGCCCAGTCTGCCGCGGCCTGCTGTCTGCTGACGCGCCATGACGATGGTGCCATGGGGAGCGTTCTCAAGCGCGAACTGCTTGGCCCGGAGATTGGTGGAATCTGTGGTGCCATAGAGATGTATCTCGTTGTTCCTGTATCTGGCAGGCAGGGAAAGTCTCAGACTTTCCTCAGTGATGAGCCAGCTTTCGCTCATCAGCATATAACCTTTGTTTGTGACCGCTTCGATTGGATAACCCTCTTCTCTGAGTTTTTTGATGGCTTTCCACACAGCGGCACGGGAAACATCAAGCGTAGCGGACAGACTTTCCCCCGAAAGAAAGTCGTCCCTGGAAGCCTGCAGCGCCTCCAGCACGGAATCTTTTACAGTCATTACTGCCTCCTGTTTGTTTCAATGATATCATATGATTACTGATTGTAAACTACTGAAAAATGATTGTCAACTGCGAAATGAAAATACAGAGGGAATAATGAAAGGTTTGTTGACATAAAATGATTTTGATGGTAAAATATGTATAAAACAGGGCGCAGCAAATTAAAGCTGTGATCGGATCAGATGGCCGTAAGGGATTTTTTGATGGAGGTAGTTATATGTCGATGGATGAAATCAGGAACGGAGAGTCTGCGACAATAGAATTCAAGGAGACTCTGCCGGAAAAAAGTATAAAATATATGCAGTCAGTAGTGGCATTTGCCAACGGCTGCGGGGGCCGGATAATTTTCGGGATAGAAGATGGCACCGGCAAAGTTGTCGGGATAGACAGGGAAGATGTTTTCCGGGTCTGTGATGTCATAGCCAATGCAGTCTCCGATAGCTGTGAACCGGCTTTGATACCTGATATCACTTTGCAGACGGTGGATGGGAAGACCGTCGTAGTGCTGGACATACCCGAAGGCAGGCAGAGACCTTATTACATAAGATCCATGGGTCGCGAAGCCGGCGTATATGTGCGGGTTGCCGGAACTACAAGGCAGGCCGATGAGTATATGATAAAGGAGCTGATGTTCGAAGGAAGCGGAAGGTCTTTCGACCAGTCTGTATGCATGGGGCTGAAGGTGACAGATGAAGATATCAGCAGACTGTGTTGTGCCATGAAAGCTGAAGCAGTCCGCAATGCACGCAGCGATGAACAGAAGGCAGGAATAAAAGACGTGACTGTCAGGCAGCTGGTATCATGGAGCATACTGATAGAAAAAGACGGGGAGCTGTATCCGTCCAATGCATATGCTGTGCTTACCGGCAACCAGCTGCTGCCATCGGCGATCCAGTGCGGAGTCTTCAAGGGCAGGACCAGAGCGGTGTTCGTTGACCGCAGGGAATACACCGGCATGCTGTGGGAACAGATCGAACAGGCATATCAGTTCGTGCTGAGAAATATACACATGGGGGCTGAATTCAATGGGCTGTATCGTCAGGATGTGTATGAGATCCCACCGGATGCCATAAGAGAGCTTATCATAAATGCGGCTGTGCATCGCAGCTATCTCGACAGGGGCAGCATACAGGTGGCATTGTATGATGACCGGCTTGAAGTCACATCACCTGGGAAGCTGCCGATGAGTCAGACCGTGCGCCGTATGAAGGATGGACATTCGAAGATCAGGAACGAAGCTGTCGCCAAAGCATTGGCATATATGAATCTCATAGAGCACTGGGGCAGCGGTATACCTCGTATCATAAGCAGAGTCAGGGATACAGGGCTGCGTGACCCTGAGTTCCTGGGAGGTGATGTGGATCTGAGAGTGAATATATATCGCGGAAGGAAAGACGATGGCGACTGTCAGTATGGCAGCGACCGGACTTCGTATGTGCGCGAGGATACTGTGTCTTGCGGCAGGCAGTGGAAGAGCTGGCGCTACAGGCGATGAGACCGGAGCGTAGAGAAGCTTACACATGGCAGTGAAGACATTTGCCAAAATGATATATAATTAACCAATGGCGTCCGCCCCTGTGGGGGCGGGCGTTTTTCAGAACAAAGTATCGTGCATGTGAACTTTATGGAAAAATCTTTCCGTTTTTCGCAAAAATCTCCGGGAGAGTTACAGCAAAGTAGTACGAAAAATCACTCAAAAAAGCTTGAAAATCGTAAAAAATAATGCACGGCATATAAGATCATCTTGCGGAAGCAGGGGGTGCGATATCATGAAAAAAATTTCCGAAGCATTGAAAACAGCCGGGCGGCAAAAAGTATGATCCCTGAAAAAACGAAGATGCATACCAGAGATGCGCATATAAAATTTCTATAAAATTGTTTAAAATATAACAAACTAATAGTTTATTTTTTCTGAATAATATAGTAAAATATAAGCATAAAGTGTTAAAAAATAAATTATCGGAGTAGAAAAGGATCACTTTAACGGATCTGCAGATCCAGGGAGAGATAACGCTGCAGACCCAGAAACCCGTACATAACATTTAAGGAGGCAAACGAATGTTAGGAAAAAAATATGAGGACAGGACTATATTTGATCATACAGATGAATTCTGCAATTTCATGGAAAACTGTCATGGAGACAGGGAACTGGGCAGAAAATGGTATCTTGTAGAAAAGGAAGGCAGGGAGTACCTGGAATTATGGTCAGAGCAGTGGGGCGGAAGAGTACGTCTTGCTACACGTCCGGTAACGAACAGGTTCGTGGACAACGGCATGGATTACATAATGATCGATGAGCCTGAGAACGGACACAAGAGTCTCGTATTCAGATACAAGAACCCGCTTTTCAGTAACCGTATAACTCTCTATGATATAGAAGACGGACTGATGCAGGAGCTGAACTCAAAATATGCACCAAAGATGTAACTTTCAGCAAACGATATTAACATAATATAACTTACCAGAAAACGGAGCTAAGGCTTCGTTTTCTTTTTGCAGCAAAAAATCCCTCCATCCGCGTCAGACACAGGCAAGTTTTTGCAGCAAAAAACTCCGGATCGACACTTCAGCTGTATCCGGAGCCTGGTACATATATTCTGTATTAAGAAATCGGCAGTTATTTCTTGAACTTCTCGATCACAAGAGGTACTGCCTGTTCGAGTATGTCCAGCTGAGATTTGAGATAATACTCATCTTCAAAGAGTGCATAGTGCACTGATGCTCTGACAAAAATGAAGATCAGCGGTGTGAGGACTGAATACGGGATACCCAGTTTTGGTTCCAGCTGTTTGGCGTATTCGGTATACCTCTGACTAACGCCTTGGAAGAATTTCTTGCCGTGCTCGATATATTTCGGATGGGTGTAGATCTGGTACATCAGCCTGTACTTCTTGCCATGTTCCTTTGCCGTCCAGTAAGGCACTTCCTTGAAAAAGCGTGCGATGTCGGCAGGATCCGTCGGCGCTTTCTGCATGAAATCGTCCTCGACTTTGGCCATGCAGTAAGCTGTGGATTCGATGATCAGATCATCGAGACTGTTGAAATATGTGTAAAGGCTGGCTTTCGAAAAACCACATGCATCAGCAAGGGCTTTTATGCCTGTGCCCATCAATCCGTTTTCGGCATAGCAGTTGAAGCATTTCTCCATTACTTCTTCTTTTTTTGCCTGATATACTTCCTGGTTCCGTTCTCTCAAAATTGCACCTCCGCATTGATCGGGTTCTAATCTTTTCGCTAACCATACACTGCACAAAAAGTTGACCGCACGCAGCGCTGGTCTTTTTAATTATAACGTGGTTTGCATTCTCATGCAACCGTCAATTCCCGGCCGGGCAGTTTAAGCAGTCTGGGCTGGTCGAATGACCCGGGGCCACTAACAGCGGGGAAGTTCCCTATCATTATTTATTTTGCAAAAACATAAAAGAGAGCCACCGAGTGACTCTCCCAGTGTAGTCCGAAAACATACACCTCTCTCATTAATTATAATATACACTACTGGTAAAAAAAATTCAAGTCAATTATTGGCTTATGCTTTTAAATATGTATCGAGCGCTGTTATTTTAGCTGTTAAATTTTGTTGAATGATTTGAGAATAAATATTTGATGATACTGAGTTTTGAAGTACCATGTTTTCTTTTTTAAATTTTTCAAGTAACCGTATAGCACGTGTACCATTGAAATCTATCCTCTTTAAAATACAGCATACAACAATAATATAATCTATCAAGGAATACAATGTTATATTTTGAATGCCAGTTTCTGTTTCGACCCATTTTCTTAATACTGTATTTACTTTTCTATCTTTAAATCGAGTATCAAAGACAATGGCATTATGTGCTACAGCATTTCGCAAAGCTTTCAATGTATATAAAATTGATGACAGCAGGGTCATATTTGTATCTATTGCAATGTCATACATGTCCAATTGTTTTAAGATTTTCTCTCGGATTGATTTATTAAGACATTCAAAGAAACTAGCCAAGTCGCTTAGATACATAATTTCAAACACTACCCAAAGAGGGGCATCTTCGCCTCTGTTATAAAAATGTCTCACCATTTGATTATCTTTTCCTTCTTCGTCATGGTATCGGTTGGATAGTTTTGAATATACGGAATTTCGTAGCTTGAGTCGTTTGGATTGCAATTTTGTATTTGTGGTATTATCACGCATACGTTCTTTATACAGATGTTCGAAAGTTCCGATTTTTAATCCTTGCAAAGATTCGTTGCAAACAATATTTTTTATAGCAGTTTCAATAAACATTAATTCAGGATATAATGATGCTTTGAGATTGTTATCGTATTCAATGACAGCAACCAATTCACTGAAATCCGTATATGAAATTTGATTTGAACTGTTTCTTACAAATCGATAGCCTTTATAGCCATGATAGTAACCGTAGCTAATCAGTTGCTTTTTTTGATGACTTCCTTTTATATTTACATTACAGTGATTTCTCAAATGACGCATAAGCCCATTTATAGTTTGTGGTGAACTCATCATATTCCTTTCTCTTTCAAAACACTTTAAGATATTATATCATGTTTTTTGTTATAGCTCAATGTAGCATAATACTGTAATTGATGTAGGTTTTCCAAACTGCTTTTACTAACAATATCCATGAATTGAATTTGGGGTTTATTGGATGTGAAGCTTACTGTTTTTACAATCTAAAAGGTATAATAAAATATGTTTATTTCGAAAAGATCAAGTCCTTTATGGATGGTACTTAAGATTTTAAGTATATATTAAGAAGGGAGCGGCTGGCCCTGTTATTTTGTATCCGCATAATCGATCTCTATATGATCCAGTGCGAACTCGATCATTGTAACAAGCAGCTCATTCCGTGAACGTCCTGTTTTAGCGGACAGATCATCGAGCTGAGCCAGCATCTCATCAGGTATACGTGCTGAAACAACAGAAGATTTGCCACCGTACTTATTAGGTCTGATCACCAGCTTATTCATTCTCATCACCTCAGTATAGAGTTTAACATTTTTGATGGGTGCATGCATGAAAATATCGAAGCGGGATCGTAAAAGTACAACTTAAAAAGTTTAAGAAAAGGTGCAAGCTACGCATGGTATATGTGTCGGAATCAGTCCAAATGAAAAAAGAGCAATCCCTTCCGGGATCGCTCTCATGATTATCAGATATCGTTGGAATTTCAACGGTCTGGGGTTTAGCCGAAGTATCTTTTCAGCAGACCCTGGAATGCTCTGCCGTGTCTTGCTTCGTCCTTAGCCATTTCGTGTACTGTGTCGTGGATAGCGTCGAGGTTCTGTTCCTTTGCCAG
>CAJJPZ010000008.1 GCA_905193765.1 uncultured Eubacterium sp. | reverse complement strand
TCCATGGGCCGATCCCTGCTTCCGCCTTTGCTTTCAGTTCCTCATACCAAAGTTTAAACAGATCACGTCCTTCTTTTGTTCCTCTAGCACATACGATTATAGCCATATAATTGAACAAGTCGAATCCATTAAGAGGGGATGGTAGATTCTGAGCCTGCATAGCTGCCTTTTTCCACCATACAGAAGTTTCTACGGAAATATCCATGACCTCTTTGAATCTGTCATAATCAAATTTCCTGCCTGTTATCTGCTCAAGCTGATCTATCGCTTCAATCAACTGCATTTTAATATATCTCACATTCTGATCATTTATCTCATATTCATGGTTGAACGGCAGATCGAATACTATCATTGGTATCTCCAGCTCTTTCGCAATATTCTCATACCACTTCAAAACCGTATTGCAGATATTGTTGCAGCAGAATATCAGATCCGGCTTCGGTATATTAGCTGCTTCACTTTCCATTATCTCCATATACGCTAAATTGACTCTTGCATATGAGCATATATCCGTTGAATAACCTTTCCCCTCAGAATAATCTATGAATGGCTGTGCACATTTTCTTGCGCCGATTGCTGCAGCATGATTCTCGGGATACACTGTATATATATCCATTGTTGTCAGCAACTCCTGCGGTGAAATCGAAGTCGCCCATGCTACAAGCTTGCCCGCTTCTTTTGCTTTCATCGCATCTGCATAATGTTTATCCTGGATTTCTCCCAGTAATTGCTTTGATGTCTTTTTCAATTCCTCCATAACAAACCCTCTTCTATATTTTCAGCAAGAAATAACGGTGTTTACTCTAATCCACTGTTTTATCCATGTTCCTTTGCATACATATCATTTATTCTGCACCCCTGTATTTCCCGGCTTCCTTTTTTCCTGAGAAAAGAACTGTGCAGCCACGACTGCTGCAAATATCAGAACACATCCCACAGTTTCTCTGACTACCATCCTTTCACCAAAGATCAGTGCCCCTGATATCACTGCAAACACCGATTCCAGCGACAGAATAAGTGATGCAACTACAGAGTCCGTCATCCTCTGCCCCACGATCTGTAGTGTATATGCAACACTGCATGCCATTATGCCCGAATACATTAGTGCAGCTGCAGATGAATTCAAATTCGTGATATTCAGTGGTGCGAATCCAAGTAACGGGTCTATCACCAGCATCCCAACGGCTGCAATTGTGCCACAGGAGAAAAACTGTATGCAGGACATTTTAACGTTATCGACTATACCGGCATAATGATTGATTATCAGTATATGTACTGCAAACCAGAACGCTCCTATGAAAATAAGCACATCACCTTTCTGTATCGATCCGGATCCATTCATACTCAACATACAGAATCCGACCAAAGCTGCAATGACACATACCCATAGTCCTGCTTTTACTTTTTTTCTGAAAAAAATCTGCAGTACAGGTACCATAACCACATACAGCGATGTGATAAAACCTGTTTTACCTGCGGAAGTATACAGAATCCCGATTTGCTGGAAAGCTCCTGCCAGGAAAAGTGCTACACCACACAATACTCCACCTTTTAGTAAATCTTTATACCCTCCTTTCCCGGAAATGTGTTTTTGTTTTTTACCTATCGGTAATGCGATCACCGGGATAAGTGCGATTCCACCGATGAAAGACCTTATTGAATTAAATGCAAATGGTCCAATTGTCTCGGCTCCGCTTTTTGTTGCTATAAATGAAGTTCCCCATATGACAGCAGTCAGCAGCAATAGCATACTCCCTCTGAATTTGTATCTTTTTTCATCACCCATTTATCAGTCGCTCCATATCCTCCTGCAGCAGGCGGAAGGTGATAACAGAAGATATTTCCCTTGAACCTATCCCTCGATAAAAATCCAGTGACGGTTTATTCCAATCAAGACACAGCCATTCTATACGTTCATAGTCCCTTTCGACTGCAATACCCGAAAGATGCTTCATTATCGCTTTCCCAATGCCATGTCCTCGCAAATTTTCATCGACAAAAAAGATATTTAGGAACATACTCTTCCTGCCAGTAAACCCTGATTCCAATGTGTAAAAAAGCCCTATCCCTACGTTATTTTCATCCAGCTTTGCAATAACACATTCAAGCTGTCTTTCACTCAGCAGTTGCCTAAGTTCTTCTTTCGATATACAAACATTCTCAGGTGTCATTTTTTGATATTTTCCAAGCTTGCAAATATATTCATAAACGATATTAACATCCTGATAATCGTTCCCTGCCATTCTCATACACAGCTTTTCTGTATACATATTGCTCTCCTTCCTCTTCCTGCAGGATATAGAAAGGCGACTCTGCTGATACCAAAGCCGCCTCTTACTATATTGCATATGATCTTCAGTCCATCAGTTTACAAGACACATTGTTATCTGTGGTACATATGTTATTATGAACAAGCATCCAACCAGTATCAGGAACGGCACAAGGATATGTTTAAGCATTTTTTCCATACGCACTCCGCACGCCGCTGATGCTACGAACAGACTGCATCCGTATGGAGGCGTTACAAGACCTATCAGCAGATTGATCGTCATGAATATACCAAAGTGGATCGGATCGACGCCGTATGCTACCATCGTAGGCAGCAGCATAGGTGCCAATATAGTAGTTGCTGGTATATTATCTACAACGCAACCGATTATCAGCAATGCGATATTTACAATCAGCAGGAATATAATTTTATTGTCTGTAAGACTTGTAAGCAGATTTGTCAACTGTCCCGGTATCTGTGCCAGACTCAGGTATGCGGCAAATCCTGTGGAGATACCCAGTAAGAAAGTTGTTATTCCATTGACTACTGCAGTATTTACAAAAGCTTCATAAAGACCGTGAAGCGTTATTTCTTTGTAAACGAACAGACTTATCACTGAAGAGTATACAACAGCTACAACTGCAGCCTCCGTAGGAGTGAATATACCTGCATATATACCGCCTAAAATGATTACTGGAGCCAGCAGAGCCCACTTAGCATCCCATAAGGTAGCTAAAGCTTTTTTAGGAGGCGTTTTTTCATCTTTCGCATATCCTCTTTTTTTACAGATGAAATAGTTTCCTATGATAAGTCCGATGCCAATCAGTACACCCGGAACGATACCTGCGATGAACAAATCTCCTATGGAAGTTCCTGTCACACATCCATAGATTACAAGTGGTATGCTTGGAGGTATTACTGCACCCAATGTTCCTGCACATGCGGCGAAAACTGCACTGTATCCTTCATCATAGCCCTTACGTGTCATTTGCGGCACCATGATGCTTCCTATAGCAGATACAGTTGCCAGGGAGGAACCTGTCAGTGCGCCAAAGAACATCGAAGCTACACCTACCACTGCTCCAAGGCCTCCCACGAATGCACCGATAAATGCTGCAGCTGTATCTACTAACCTTTTTGCTATACCGCCAACACTCATTATAGTTCCCGCTAATATGAAGAACGGTATCGCCATCATAGGGAATGAGTTAATCCCTGTTGTTGAATACTGCGCCAGGACTGTCAGATCCAGATCACTGAATAACAGCAAAGCAACTATCGTTGATCCGCCGATGCACAGTCCCACTGGTACTGAAAGTGAAATCAGCGCAAACAGTACTATAAATATGATGAGAATGCTCAATTACGCCACCTCCTGCTGTTGTTTATCTTTCAGTGTAATCACAAGATCTTTAATGACTCTTATTGCCATCAGCATACAGCTGAGAGGGACTGCGGAATATACTATCCATTTCGGACAGCCTGTGGCAGGCATAGCTGCCCCCAGACCCATTATATGCATCACGACCTCAGTGCCTTTGACACAAAGTATACCCAGAATCGCAAGAGTACAGATATCCGATAATACCAGTATTGCTTTTTTAGCATTTCCTTTCAGTTTATCTGTCACCATGGTGATCTTTATATGTTCACCCTTCTTCTGTCCCAAACTGATACCTATCCAGGATACCCATATGAACAGTATCCTCGCCAGTTCCTCAGACCACGACAGAGAACTGTTGAAACAATACCTCATGACTACCTGAACGAATATCAGGACCACCATTACAAGTAACAGTATCACTAAAAATATTTCTTCGAATTTATTATAAACGTTAACTATCTTTTTCATGATGCAACCCTTTCAACTCTGATTATTTAGTACTGTTGGCAGCGTCTATCATCTGCTGTACATAATCTTCGCCTACTTCTTTCTTCATCCAGTCATATACCGGCTGTGCGGCTTTTTTCCACTCGCTCTTGTCTTTTATTTCAGTTACTTTCAGACCTGCATCTTTGATATCCTTGAGATATTCTTCTTCTTGAGCCAGTGCATTCTCTCTCTGATATTTAACGAGATACTCAGCACTTCCTTCATCGATGATAGCTTTTAAATCTTCTGGAAGGCTTTCCATAAATTCTTTGTTGCAGACCATTACACACTGTGCATATACTGTGTCTATAGTGCTGTAATATTTCTGTACTTCATAGAACTTATTTACATATGTCAGCATAGGTGAGTTATCCTGTCCATCAACTGTTCCCTGCTGCAGTCCTGTATAAAGATCCGAGAAGCTCATAGGAGTAGGATTTGCACCAAATGCTTCAAACAGTTTGATATAAAGATCAGACTGCATTACTCTTATCTTCAGACCTTTCAGATCAGATGGTTTTTTTACTTCATGCTTAGCATTGGATAAACCTCTTGCTCCGTCGTACTGTATGCCACCATTGTAGAACCCATTTTCTTCCAACCACTGTGTGTAAAGCTTTTCGACTTCACCGCCGTTGACAGCAGCTTCCATCTGTTCCTTCGATTCGAAGAGATACGGCAGATCCATCAACCCCAGCTTTGGATCGTAACTCGCCAACGCTGACGTAGTTGCACATGTCATCTGCTGCGTGCCTGACTGAACAGCCTCTATAGATGTTTCATAATCTCCCAGCTCACTATTCGGATAAACTTCAACTTTTATTTTTCCTTCTGATTTTTCCTCTACATAATCCTTAAACTTCTCACATGACTTATGGAGAAAAGAGTCTGTTGCTTCTACATGGGAAACACGGAATACAAGTGGATCATCAGCTGTATACTCAGCACTCGAACTCTTACTTCCACCTCCGCAGGCGCATAAGCCTATTACCATTGACAGCGATAATATAACTGCTATTAATTTTTTCATTTTTGCCTCCTTTAGTAAAAAACGATAACTATAATTATTGTTAAGCTATTTATTATAATGATTATTGCTGCGCCAGAAGTCCCTCAGCCAGCTGGACCTCTGACGCTCTGATAGTATTAAGAGGATGTTTTTGCCTTATACTGATTAAATCAGTTCTGCTGCATGTGCTACTGCTCCTTCAAAAATTTCAAGACCCTTGTCCAGTTCTTCTCTTGTAACATTCAGTGCTGTCGCAAATCTGAATCCATTGCCATGTACTCCGCAACTTAATGTTATCATCTTATGCTCCAGACAGTATTTTGCGACTTCCTGCAGCATCTTCGCACTAGGTGATCCGTCTTTCGGATCCTGGAAACTTACCGCAACCATCAGTCCCAGGCCTCTAACATCACCCATGATCGGATATTTCTTCTGCATTTCATTCAGTCTGGATTTCAAGTATTCTCCCTGAGCATTAACATTTTCCAAAATATTTTCTTCTTCTATGAGATCGAGGACTGCTAATCCTGCAGCTGCGCATACCGGATGTCCTCCGAATGTTGTTCCGTGCATTCCCGGAGCCCATTTGCTCATGATTTCCTCAGTGCTGGCGATAGCTGACATCGGAAATCCACCGGCGATAGCTTTGCCCATTGTCATTATGTCAGGTACAACACCGAAATGCTCACTTGCAAACATCTTTCCTGTCCTGCAGTATCCTGACTGAATCTCATCCAGGATAAGCATTATACCGTGTTTGTCACAAAGTTCGCGTACGCCCTTTACGAATTTAACAGGAGGAACGACATATCCGCCTTCGCCCTGCACAGGTTCCATTAATATAGCTGCCACCATTTCCGGAGCAACCACATAATCGAACAGCTGCTGCAGTTCATTGAGGCAGTATTCTGCTCTCTGATTCTCATCATAACCCTTCGGGCAAAGGTCTTTGCTCGGATATGTCGTGAAATATACAGAGCCCATCATCGGTTCATAATATTTCCTGTACTTTGAGTTTGACGCAGTAACTGTTGTTGCACCTATACTTCTTCCATGGAAAGAACCTTTAAACGATATTATCGCCGGTCTGTGAGTGTATGCCTTTGCCAGCTTGATAGCTCCGTCATTAGCCTCTGAACCGCCATTGCTAAAGAAAATAGAATTTATATCTCCTGGCAGCTTCTCCGAAAGCCTTTTGGCTAGTTCCAGTGTTGTCGGATAATTGACCATATTGAATGATGCTGTAGTCAGCTTGTCTATCTGATCTTTTGCAGCCTGTACTATTTTAGGATGGCTGTGACCAAATGCATTTACAGCGATACCCTGTACGAAATCAAGATATGTATCACCGTTCACATCTGTGATATACATCCCCTGTGCTTTTTCCATAATCAAATCTGTCGATTTTGATAACGCAGGGCTAAGATACTTTTTGTAATCGTTGAAATTCATGTTTGAAATCTCCTCTCTTTTTGTTGTTACTGACCATATATGAAGCAATTCTCATGCCATGTATAAGTCAAACAAACGATCACAAATATCGTAAAGCTGCTGTAAAGCCTTAAAAATACGAAAATTACAACAAATTAAAAAATATGCATTGCTGCATCAACATGTCACGCTTTTTGTAAATACACACAGTTTTCGATGCATTTTTACATCTAGCGCCCACACAAGAATGCAGAATTGCATCGATTATTCTGAATATTCATATGTTTGCATTCGACTACTGATTGTTTTTAAAAAAAGTGGCTTCACCACGTATTATCATATGAAACTTTTGTTAATATTACGGAAATATCAGAAGCGATATTTCTGTAATAAAAAAACAGAAACTCATTTTAAGAATTCCTGTTTTATCAATTTTACATTTTACTAAAATTAAACTCTTACAATTTATATTTATTGAGCTTCCTGACTATTGTCGACTGATCCACTTTCAGAGCTTTTCCGATTTCTCTTGACGAACCGTATTTTTCCTTTGCTTTCTTGAGTATCCCTCTCTCGAATTCATTCAGCTGACTCTGAAGCGAAAGATGTTCGATATACGATTCACTATTGTCTGAAGAAGCCAGCCATGGCAGATCCGGTATCTCGATATAGTCCCCGTCGCTTACCACAACCATGCGTTCTATGACATTTTTGAGCTGCCGTATATTGCCCGGCCAGCCATATTCCTCGAGCTCACGTATCACTTCGTATTTCAGCTTTTTATCTATCCCGTACTGTTTGTTATACTGCTTTACGAACTTGAATGCCAGCGGCGCTATCTCATCCTTTCGCTCTCTCAGCGGAGGTATCTCTATGCTTATGACATTCAGCCTGTAATACAGATCATCCCGGAAAGTGCCGTCGGCAACAGCCTTTTCCAGATCCCTGTTCGTTGCAGCGACCACATTTATATCGAGATGTATCTCTTCTGAGGAGCCTACTCTTGTTATGGTCCGGGATTCCAGAGCTCTCAGGAGCTTTACCTGCAGATTAAGACTCAGCTCGCCCACTTCATCAAGAAAAACGGTTCCCCCGTTGGCTACCTCAAAAAGACCGGCCTTGCCGCCCTTTACAGCTCCGGTGAAAGCCCCCTCCACATAACCGAAAAGTTCGCTTTCGAGGAGGTTTTCAGGGATCGCCCCGCAGTTGACCGCAACGAATTTTTTGTCTTTCCGCATTATGCTCTTGTCATGGAGGCTCCTTGCCACCAGCTCTTTACCTACGCCGGATTCACCGGTTATCAGCACTGTAGCGTTGAAGTTGCATATCTTCTCAGTGAGATCATATATCCTGCGCATCCTGCTGTTCAGTATAACGATACCGTCGTCATCATCCTCCCCTTTTTCTGTTTCTGACTGCTCACGTATGGATTCAGCCATTTTCTTCGCTGAGTCCAGCTCCTGCTGCAGATGATATATCTCTGAAATGTCTCTGGTATTCACTACGACACGCTTTATATCATTATGTTCATCGAATATAGGCGTCCCTGTAACGATTATCCGTTTGTTGTTCTGAGTCACATGATGCATTGATACAGGTTTTCTCTGCTCTATCGCCAGGAGTATTATGGATGTCTTCATCCATACAGGGTTTATGAAATTTCTTATATTACGTCCCACTATATCATCCAATTTTATTCCGGTGTTTCTCTCGTATGCTATATTTCCAAACTGGACATTGCCTTCACCATCGGCAACGAGTATGCCGTCAAAGGAATTCTCGACGATCTCCAGGAGATCGTTCATAGTCTGATCCGAGGCTTTCTGCTCGGAGATCTGCCCTTTTTTTTCACTCATATGTATCACCTGCCTTATACACCTGTCTGTGTTCACTGCTGCATTCCAATTACTTTATGATGTCTTCTATATTTTCGGCCTTGAGCGGATTCTCATCCATCTCCATGAATTTTTTCAATACTTCGTCTGAATAGCACTCTCTGCTGCCGCCTTTTATCTTGTGGTAGCCTAGCAGTTTGATAACCGCCTCCTCCTGTACTTTTGTCAGACGCACCGGTGTATATCCCAGTGCATAACCTTTATAAAAACGGACTTCTGTTACTGCTCCCATCGTATATTCCTCCTGTCAGCATCTGTTATTTCTAAACTCTATACTTTATATGATACCATCAACAATCGTTTATAGCAATTCGGTTTTGTTCATCATGACCTGATCTCCTGACATGGAGTACATATCCACAGCATAACATACCGGATACGGAAGAAACTGCCGCAGGCAATCATCTACGGCAGTTTCATCATAATGTCATATCCCGTGCCGGGACATCCTTTATTTTACTGTTATCCTCACGTACTTCACTTTCTTACCGCAGCTTATCTTTATACGGCAGCTGCCTTTCTTCTTTGCTTTGACTGTGCCGCTGCTGCTGACGGTGGCTGTTTTTTTGTTCGATGACGAATAGTGTACTTTCTGTACGCATGTTATCGGGCTTATGACAGGCCTGAGTCTGTATGTGCCGCCCTTTTTCATGGAAACCGATGAAGACTTCACCGTTATGCCGGTAGCCGCCACAGCGTTCTTCTGTACATTTACCTTCAGCGATGCCTTTTTACCACTCTTCAGTCTGACAGTGACGGTAGCTGTACCGGTCTTCCTGCCTGCTGTGATCCTGCCTTTGCTGCTGACCTTCACGATCTTTTTGTTGCTGCTGCTCCATGAAGCGATGCTGTCTCCGCGGGCAAGGCCGCTGGCTTTCACCTTTGTCGTGGACTGGCCTTTCTTCAGCCGTATGCTCTTAGCGTTGAGTTTGACAGTCGGTTTCAGCTTATCAGTGGATCTGTATTTCACATCACCGCATACGGTACAGAGGGACTGCTGCTTTCCCTTTTTGAAAACAGTCGCCTTCGATACAGTCTCCCAGGATCCGTAAGTATGGGATGTCTTACCCTTGACCGAACCGCTGCTTATGATACCCTCGCAGATATCACATATCTTATCGCCGGTATAGCCCTGACGCAGACATGTCATACTGCGTTTGTTCGCCGTGTGGCTGACTCCGCTGTGAGTGCATTTTTCCAGGGAAAGATGCACCAGCTCTGTCTTTTCATCATCGGCTTCAGACTTCATCAGAGCATAGTATCTCACGCCTTTTTCCAGCTTCATATATCCGTATTCGGACATATCGAGACAGCTGTAGTTCTGATCCAGCACACCTTCACAGGATACATATGAACCATCGCTATCCTCTGCATATATATCTCTGCCGTTTATCACGATGCGGTAATATCCGCTGTCAGGTGCAGTGAAAGAAACCATCTGCCTCGAATCTGATTTCAGGGTGAAGCCGCAGGCCTTTGACACATCATCCCATTTCACAGCATCTGTTATATAGCTTTCCGGTATCACATCGAAATAGTTCTGTGTTTCACCTTTATACTGTCCCTTTCCGGTATATTCTGCGATATAGCTGCCTGCTGCCGTCGGGAAATCCTTTATGGCGGTGGAGCTGCCATCGTCATTTTCCCTGGAGAATGATATGTTATAAGCATCTTCAGAGAGCGTCTCGTACCTGCCGTTCTTCTTTCTCACCAGCGACAGATCATGGCTTTTCCCTGAAACGAACAATGCGTTCCGGCAGTAATATCTCATAAGATCCCTGTGATCCAGCACTGCGAATCCAGTTATGTTACTGCCGGTATATCCTGATGCTGCAGGCTGTGCCACTGCGATGTAATCCCCCGGCTTCGAAGGCGGCTGCACCTGCATCTTCAGTCCGCCCAGCTCCAGATCGTTGTTCTCATAATCTTCATATGAGGCATATCTTATCTTGTACTTCGATGTGCTGAGAGCCTTGCCGATCCCTGAAGAAGTCCTGCGAAGGGTCACATCCTCCGGCGTGACCTCGTCGTCCCAGTAATCTTCTATATTCATTTCATAATTCGAAAGATCCGTTGCCTTCCTTATGATGAACACATCCGTGCATTTGCTGCCGGTGCTCTTTATCGTGGCCCGGACATAGTATTCTCCCGGTTTCGCCGACAGTGACGAGGAAAATATCGCTTTATCCTCATCATCGGTATACGGAGCAAAGCTAAGCGAATACTCATCCTCATCCAGCTTTATATCCATACTGATCCCGGTATATACACTGAATGTGGAACGGTCGAAACTGCGATCGCTCCAGAGGCTGTCCTCATCGTATCTTATCAGATAGTCACGCTCGTAATAGTTCCCTGTTACCGTTATATCATGATCAGGCATCCTCACGGTGGTCATCGGAAGGTACTCGTCTGTTATGTACCCGCTGTCTCCGTCGCCTGATTCCCAGCATTCGAAAACATTAGCTGCATCGCTGTCTGTGGCATATATCGTCACCAGCTGCCCCGGATACGCCTTCTTCGCATCAGCAGTACCACCCTTAACAGTTATGCTGTGGGCTGTCTTAGATGGAGTTACCGATGAGTCGTAGTCAGGTTTCAGTGTCGTCTCACCGTCAGCTTTCAGCAGTGCGCTGCCTGCCGATGTACCGATGTTCAGACTGTATTCCTTGCCCACAGTCAGCTTCAGGCCGCTGAAAGACACAGTCTGTTTTTCATTGAGCTCTGCATCCATATCCCTGACGATGATGTTCACAGACGATGACGTCGCAGCAGGAAAACGTATCCCCGGCGACGAACTGAAAGTATTTTCATCGCCGCATATCACAACGGATATGCCTGAATCGGTCTTCTCGACGCTGGCGCCCACCTTTTTCAGAACATCATCCAGATATATCATATCCTCATATGTCGGAGTGGACTCGATGATCACCTCGCGTATCATCGTCCTGCCCTGTCCTGACGCCAGATCTTCTATCTGAGCCGTTGTCATGGTATCAAGTCTGGCCATGTAGTGCTCAGGCTCATGTACCCTGCCGAGGTTTTTGAATCCGCCCGCCGCCATGGAAACCACATGCCTGATACCTGCCAGTTCCAGAGATCCGCTGTACAGGCTTTCATATCTTTCGTCCGAAGATTTGCCGATGTAGCTCTGGTTCTTTTCCCTGAAAAGATCTCTCAGCGACTGCTGCAGCGTATCTTTGAAAACGCCTCTGTTCACATTGATCAGCCCTGCAAGATTCTTTATCTTGTACACCGTCGAGACCTGAGACGGCTTTATCCGCGGGCTTTCTGAGGTTATCGTCTTTCCCGACAGCGACGTATATCTCTGCCAGAGCTTGTCGGTGCTGTCCACAGGAAGCCAGAGAGTATTGCCGTACCTGCCGTATCCCCACAGGTTCAGAGGTACCTGAGGCACCAGATCCTGGGGACTGATGATATTGAATATGTTCTCGTCCCGGGACTTGCTGGTGTCGTCATTGTTCTCTCTTGTGGCTACATTGGGAGTCGCAAAGGTATACGCATAGAGATCTTTCTTTGCAACGGATACCCCGCCTGCGCCTTTCTCGTTGATATCGTGGGCCACTCTATTGGCGGTGGCTGCCGAACGGCTGTATCCGCAGATCCATATCTTCAGGTCTCCCCGTATACCGTTCTCAGAGCTGCTGAGGCTCTTCACATAGCTGTCCAGTTCACCCTTCACCTTTTCTGCCGCCTGACTGAACCCGTAATGGTCGTCATTGCCGCTGCCGTATACCACATTGAAGTTGCTGGACCACTCCGCACCGTAGCCACCGCCTCTCAGGACCACAGCTATCACGGTGTCCTCGCCTTTCGATGTGTCGTTTTTATCTTCCCCGCGGTTCACGTACTTCTTCGCTATGGAAAATGCCACCTTGTCGTCACTGTCACTGAGCGGCACCTCGTAGTTCACGAATTTCATCCCGGAAAATTTCAGTTTTTTATAAAGTTCAGCGATGTTGGCTGCTCTGCCGTAACCGTTCCCGGCCGTCGGTTTTATGGTATCCGTCCACCGGCTGTCCAGCCTGCAGTCTGAATACCCCGCCATCACAGCAGCCAGAGAGAGCTGTGCGAATTCGTTCCTGTAGTGTACCGTTTCGTCGTTTATATAGAACATGTGATCCGAATATATTCCCAGGGTGCTCTCATGCCTCGTGCCGTCCGAGGCTGAATAGTGGAACACCGGGGTCATTTGATATATGTAGTTTTTGCTGCTGTCATCCGATACGTCAGGTTCCACTTCCTCCGGTCCCTTCTGGCTGTCAGTGCTGACCGTGCCGGCGTAGCTCCAGAGGCCTTCCGCTTCGCTGAGGGATATATGCATCGCAGGGCAGATACCTATATTTCTGTAATTGTATCCGTCCGCGCCTGTGGTATCAAGCCTCCCCGAATCAGACCATACTCTCATAAAAGAATTCGGATTACTCCCAGAGTTCCTCAGCCACCAGTTCCAGTACTTTGACGCTTCATCGTAGGAAATCCTGTCACTGACGCAGCCTTCTCTCTGCGATCCTCCGCTGTATGCATACTCCGTAAGCCCCCTCAGTCTGGCAACATCGTTCTTTTTATCCGTAAAACCGTATTCGCTGATCTTCACTTCTTCTCTTGAAAGAATGAAGACCCTGTCGGTGGTGGTGCAGCTGTAATTATCAAACCATCCCCGGCTGTACAGCTCGGTGTTCTTTATGGCGCCCTGTTCGTCTGCTGTGAAAGCACTGTCCATGAAGTTCTCATCTGCGAACTCGCTGTACTTCGAGCTGTCGCCGTTGAGCCACGCCCTTAACGTTGAATCCTCCCATATCACGTCTTCACAGCATGGCGTTATCGTACCTGCGTATCGCTCATCCTCGTAGTCGTGGTATCTCCTGACGTCCAGTACCTTGTCGGCGCTGAGGAAGACATCGTCCCCGTCCACCTTCAGCACTCTCCATTTTATTGGTGATTTCTCTGCATCAGTGCCCTGTTTGTAGTTACCGAACCATATGCAGTCATATGTGACATACCCGTCCTGATCCGTCCACGGACCTTTCAGCGTCATATCATCGTCCTGCGCATACGCATCAGATGCTGCCGCCCATGCGCCTGTCATCATCAGCAGTACAGCTGCCAGTACTGTCATGGACCTGCCGAAGGCAGGCCTTTTTTTCTTCACGTTCATCTTCGTCTCCATCTCTGTTTCTATCTCTTACATTCCTGTTTTGTTACAAAGACATATTTCAGATAGATTATACCACGTTCCAGGCAGCTGTCACTGTTTTTTCATGCATGAAAAAAGGACCGCCGGGATGATCATCTCTGTCATATCTCCGCGATCCTCTTTCGTATTCTCTCTTCCAGTTTTTCTTTCTTGGTCTGTCTTTCTCAGTCATATATCTGCCGGTCCTGAATGCCGGTGCCGTATATGCCTTCTTTCTGTTGACCTCGTTCATGTCGATGGTCATCTTTTTCTTCTCCGACGGCTGCACCACAGGCACAGCCCCTGTCTTCTTTCTTCCCATTGATTTCTCCTCTCTGTTATTCAGATTTTTCTTCAGTCTGTCCCAGACACTTTTTAGCAACATAATAACCTGCCGTCATATCTATGATGTACATAGCTGCATATATACATGTAACTACCTTGGCATGTTTCCTGTAATTCCAGTCCTTAAAAAACTTTTTCATGCTTGCACCTCCGTATATATTATATGCGCAAATTTATCTTTTATATGATTATAATCCTGACTGGCAGAAAATACAACCGTAAAATACACCATCACGACAGTTCCTGCTGTCTCACGGACCGTTTCATATAAATCAGACCCGTAATGTCTGCCAGCACCCAGCCGATGGGTATTGACACCCATATACCTGTCTCTCCGATGAAATCCGACAGTATATACGCCAGCACCACTCTGAGACCCAGCGATATCACCGTCAGCACCAGCGACATGCCGGGACGCTTCACTGCCCTGTAGTATCCGTACAGCAGGAACAGGCAGCCTATGCCACAGTACAGTGCACCTTCGATGCGGAGATATCTCACGCCCGCTTCTATCACGGCAGTTTCCCCGCCTCCCACGAATATCTTCATCAGCGGTACTGCAAATATACATACCAGCAGCGATATCACGACACTGAATATCATGCTCATGACGAATGCAGTCTTCGTACCCTGTCTTATACGGCTGTTTCTGCCTGCACCGTAGTTCTGTGCGACGAATGTGGAATATGCATTGCCGAAATCCTGCACCGGGAGATATGCGAAAGTATCTATCTTCACCGCAGCTGCAAAGGCTGCCATCACCACCGGTCCGAAACTGTTCACCAGTCCCTGCACCATCAGTATCCCGAAATTCATCACCGACTGCTGCAGACATGTCAGTGCCGACATGTTGATTATTGAACGCAGGATGCTGCCGTCATACCCCAGCCCATCCTTTTGTGGCAGCAGATCACGGCAGTTCCTGAATACATATATCATTATCCCGATACCTGAAACATACTGAGCGATGACTGTGGCAAAGGCTGCACCTGCGATCCCCATGGAAAATCCCAGCATGAACAGCAGGTCAAGTCCGATGTTCAGCAGTGCCGACACCGCCAGGAACACCAGCGGCACAGATGAATTGCCTACAGCTCTCAGAAGACATGAGAAAAAATTATACAGCGATGTGGCGATGAGCCCTGCAAAGATCACCAGCAGATATTCCTTCATGCCTGCCCATACCTGATGGGGCACACGCAGAAACGCCAGTATCTCATCCAGCCATATGTAGACCGCTGCATTTATCAGCACCGTCACTGCCATTATCAATACGAAAGCATGCAAAACAGAGGAACGCAGTCTGCTTTCGTCCCTCTGTCCTCTGTATATGGAAAAAAGTGCTCCAGAGCCCATACTGAGTCCCAGGAACACCGAAGTCAGAAACGTCATCAGCGTATAGGCAGCGCCCACTGCCGCCAGAGCATCGGTGCCCAGCACACGTCCCACTATCAGCGTATCCGCTATATTATAAAACTGCTGCAGCATATTGCCGACTATCATTGGCAATGCGAACAGCAGTAATACTTTCGAAATCTTTCCTTCTGTCAGATCGTTGTACATGATCTCTGTTTTTCAGGCCGCAGCCGGTGTGACATATCCTGTCATACCGACTGCAGCACATCATATCTCCTTTAGTATTTTTCGTAGTGGACTTTCTCTGTGTGAAGATCCGAAAGTTCATACCCCGGAGCATGCTTCACCGGCATCCCCAGAGAAAGGATCGCCTCAAGTCTGAAATTTTCAGGGTATCCAAGACACTCTCTCAGGTATTCTTCTGTAGTCCTGCCGTCTGCCGCTGTACGGAGTCTGCCCTGTATCCAGCAGCTTCCCACACCCAGGCTGTCTGCCATCAGATGCATATTCGACATCACTATGGAACAGTCCTCTGTCCATACATCAGTGGCGTTTTCATCAGCGATCACTACTACAGCAGCGTCTGCCCATGCCAGCATATTAGCAGCTCCATCACGGCAGTCCGCCATTTTCTTCAGCATATCCTTATCTCTTACAACTATCAGTTCCCAGGGGCGCTTGCCTTTGCTGGAAGCTGACAGCAGACCTGCCTGTATTATCGCTGTCATATTTTCTTCTGAGATCTTCTCGTCAGTGTACTTTCTGACGCTCCTTCTCGACTGCATTATTTCAAGTAAACTCATTCTCTGTTCCTCCTTTGTCTGCTCAGTCTCCGCATGACTGATCAATTTTTATCTTTCCATCTTCTATACTGAAACCGGCCTCATAGAAATACCTGAGGGCCTTCGTCATATACTCTGTGTCTCTGCTGCCTGCTGTCTCAAAGCTGGAATGCATCGCCAGCTGCGGCAGTCCGATATCCACCGCATGCATGCTCACCTGTATATTTGAAAGGTTCCCCAGAGTGGAGCCGCCTGCAGCGTCGCTGCGGTTCGCAAAATGCTGTACCGGCGCGTCCGCCATGCGACACAGCTCTGTCATCAAGCTGCGGCTGAAAGCGTCTGTGGTGTATTTCTGGTTGGCGCTTTCCTTGATGACTATGCCCCGGTTCATATACACACGATTCACCTGATCCGATTTTTCCGGATGATTAGGATGGACTGCATGAGCATTGTCACAGCTCACCATGAAAGAACTGCTGACCATCCTGTACCAGTCCTCCTCCGAGCCGCCAAGCCCTGCGGATATCCTTCGCATCACGTCAGGCAGGAATGTAGACATTGCTCCCTGTTTCGTATTGGAGCCTACCTCCTCATTATCGAAACAGCAGTATATGTTCACTGTGTTTCTGTTGTCCGAATCAAGAAAAGCCTTCATGGATGCAAAGGCGCACTGGAGATCGTCAAGCTTGGGCGCCGATATGAATTCCTTTTCATATCCCCAGAGCACCGGCTCCTGGCGGTTCACAAGGAAAAGATCTTTTCCCAGTATATCTTCTGTATCTACACCGAGTTCATCTGCTATCATCCTGTCAAAGCTGCCTTTTTCCATTTTACCGGCGGAAAACATCGGACACAGATCTATCTGTCTGTTATATTTATATCCGCTGTTGATCTCTCTGTTGAAATGTATAGCCACATTCGGTATCAGCAGCAGATCCCTGTCGATATGGATCAGTCTTGTTTTTATAGATGAATCATTTTCTCTTATCATCACCCTGCCTGCAATGGCCAGAGGTCTGTCGAACCACGAACTGTCTATCATGCCGCCGTAGCTCTCTACATCCAGGCGCAGATAACCATCAGGGCCTTCGAGCTCAGGCACAGCCTTGACTTTGTATGCCGGTGAATCGCTGTGGGAGGCGCAGAGCCTGTATCCGCATCCGGCCTCTGCGTCATCACCTATGGAGAAAGCGATGATACTCGATCCGTTCCTGGTGGTGAAGTATCTGCCGCCTTTTTTCAGCTCCCATCGGTCTGATTCACTGATGTGCTCAAAGCCTGCACTTTGCATATATGTCTTTATATTCTCCACTGAATGAAACATGCTGGGACTGTTTTTTATAAATCTCAGCAGCTCGCTGGACAAACTGATATGATCCATCTTCATTCTCCTGTCATTTAGTTACAGCTGCGATGTGCAGTGAGGGCATCTCATGGCCTTCACATGTATCTCGCTCATGCAGTAAGGGCATTCCTTCACTTCCGGTTCCGCTTCCTCTTCCTGTTTCTGTCCCAGTGATTTCGCCTTGTTCATTGCTTTGATGATAACGAACAGCACGAATGCCACTATCAGGAAGTTGATCACAGCCATTATAAATGATCCGTATTTCAGCGTTACCCCGAAGAAATCCACCGCCAGACCATCGAAATTACCTTTTGTCAAAAGTCCGATAACTGGTGACAGTATGTTGTCCACAAGAGACGTCACTATGCCGGTGAATGCCGAGCCTATGATAATACCTACCGCCATGTCCATTACATTACCCTTCATGGCAAATTCTTTGAATTCGCTGATGAATTTCCTCATTTTCGTTGCTCTCCTTTGCTGTATATACTGAAACAAACGTTCCTGATTATTCTATCACTATTATGTGCATGTTTACAATATCATTTGACCGGATCCCTTTTATTCTTTTCCCAGCAGCCAGTCAGGCAGATTCCTGACCTGGATGCCATCATAGTTTCCAATAGTGAGCCGGTCTCCGGTCAGAACGATCTTCTCATAGTTGTCACGTATATTCATCAAAGGCTTCATCTCACGATCAAATGTCTCTTTCGCAGTCATATCTGCCGTGACCTGGAAATAGGTGTAGGTTCCCTGCTTTTCGGCAACGAAGTCTACTTCAGTGCTGCCGACTTTACCGATCATGACACGGTACCCCCTGCGAAGAAGCTCGAAATAAACGATATTTTCCAGAGAAAACCCCAGATCGTACTGACGACGTGGCAGGATATGGTTACGCAAACCAAGATCAACGATATACATCTTTCTGCTGGCTTTAAGAAGCTGTTTCCCGACTATATCAAAACGCTCTGCCGAATAGAATATAAAGGACTCAGTGAGTGCTTCAACATAATCACCAACAGTATTTGGAGAAATTTTTCTGCCATTCGAGGTCAGATAATCAGTTATGCTCCGGATAGAGACCGGATTTCCGACAATACTGGCCAGATATCTGGCTATGGTCTTCAGCAAAAGGATATCTGTGATTTTCCTTTTATCCGGATTTTTTTCTTTTCTTGCCTGTCTGTCTTCGATGTCTTTCACGATCACCGTATTGTATATGCCCTCCAGATAGATCTCTACCTTTTCCTGAGTACGATCCATGACGGCGATATACGGAAGTCCGCCGTTGCGCATATATTCTGCAAGTCCTCGATCCTGATCCGTACCGGTGATTTGCAGATATTCCTTAAATGACAGTGGCAGCATCTTTATTTCGACATATCTGCCGGTCAGCAATGTTGCAAGATCCCCGGAAAGCATATATGCGTTAGAACCTGTAATGTAGATGTCCACATCCGGCTTGACGTACAGGCTGTCTACGATCTTCTCAAAGGACGGGACTTTCTGTATTTCATCCAGGAAAATGTAGGTCTTCTTTCTCTCGCACAAACGGTTTTTCAGATAGGAATAAAGCTTTCGATAGTCCTGAAGTTCTTCATATTCCAGTTCTTCAAAGTTGACTGATACGATCTGATCCTCTGAGACCCCACTTGCTTTCAGCCATTCCTGATACTGCAACAGCAATGTCGACTTGCCGCATCGACGTATACCGGTGATAACCTTGATCACCTGTTCATCCCTCCATTGGTTCAAACGATCCAGATACTCTTTTCTTTCGACCAAAACCATCACCTCCATCAAATAATATTCCCATTTTAGCACAGAATATACCAAAAATCAATTTGCGTTCCGATTTCGGAATTCAAATTGATCCATACAGCATTTTCCCTCAGTCTTCCATCCCGGATATGAGTTTCCTGAACACTCTCCTGAGAAGTACCAGTGCTACTGCCATAGCTGCTAACTCGGCTATCGGGAACGCCAGCCAGATCAGCATTTCTGCATTTTCCATCATTGAAAAGATCTTCGCCAGCGGCATCACCACAACCAGCAGTCTCAGCAGCGATATCACAAGAGAGCTGATGCCGCATCCCAGTGCCTGGAACACTCCCTGCAGGGCTATGTTGGCGCCGGCAAAGAGGAACCCTGTGGATATGATGCGTATCGACGATATGCAAAGTGCCGCTGTGGTATCAGACAGACCGAATATCACCACCAGCGGTCCTGCGAATACCTGCAGCAGTATTATCCCCGCCGCCATAATAGCTTCCACGTATATCAGACCGTATCTGATGCCTTCCTCTACACGTTTCCTGCTTCCCATGCCGTAGTTGAAGGATACGATCGGTGTTATGGCGTCCCTCAGCCCGAATCCTGCAAAGAAAATGAACTGCTGTATTTTATAAAATATCCCATATGCTGTTACTGCTGCGGTCGAAACTGCGCCGAATATGATATTGACCCCATATGTCATCACGGACATAAGTGCCTGCATTATTATTGCCGGAAGTCCTATGACATATATCTCTCTGACTATTGACAGCTTGAGCTTCATATATTTCAGACCGCTTCTGATCTCGTGGTTCTTCCTGTACTGGAAATACATAGCGACGATGCATGACACGAACTGGCCGATGACTGTGGCATATGCCGCACCTGCGATGCCCATTTCCGGCAAGCCCAGATATCCGAAGATCATTATGGGATCCAGTACGATATTGGCCACCGCTCCCGATATCATCGCGATGGTCGAATATATCGACTTTCCTGTTGCCTGGAGCAGCTTCTCATATATCGCAAACATAACCATGCCGATGCATGCCAGGGTACATATGCTGAGATATGTATGACCCATCTCCAGTATCAGCTGATCTGTCGTCTGCGATCTCAGATAGACATCGATACCGGAAAGTCCGAATATGAAAAACACCACATATATGATGATCCCCAGTGTCACTCCGTTGCCTGCAATGAATGCGACTTTCTCTTCATCTTTCTCTCCAAGCATCCTGGAAAGCAGCGCATTGATGCCTACGCCGGTTCCTATGCCAAGTGCTACGATGAGCATCTGTACCGGGAATGCCAGCGTCAGCGCATTCACCGCACTCTCACCTGTGCCTGCGATCCTCGCAACGAACATGCTGTCCACGATATTGTAGCAGGCTTGCAGCACCATAGACAGTATGATCGGCACACCCATGGACAGCATCACCTTCGATACCTTATCCGTTCCCATCCTGTTGACAGCCACCTGCTGTTTTTCCTGTTCCATTTCTGAAAATCTCCTGTTCTAAAAATTTATCCGTAAACGAAAAAAAGCGTAAAACCAGTAATCTGGTTTTACGCTTTCCGCTACACGATCTTTTTTATTATATATTTTTTTCAGATGTTTGTCAAAGCGCTGATATCCGCATATTTTGTTCTATGCTGCATGCTGATAGTCTGTCACTGCAGTACATACACATATCCATCAGCTGTTCCTTCGTCTTCTCATCACCACGATGATGCCGGCTGCTGCCAAGTGCTGCTGCGGCTGCTGAAACTGCCAGCACATACATATTCGTGCTGTCTGATGTTGCTGTCTTTGATGTTCCCGGACTTTCCTTGCCGTTCCTGTCATTTCCGTCATTTCTGTCTGACGGTATTTTAATGCCGTTGAAGGATGTGATCTTCACTTCTTTTTTCTGCCGTGACGATACGGCAGAGCATTGAAAATATCCGCTGCAAGCCGGAGTTCTTTTTCCCATGACCCGAGTTCCTGCCTGCTGCTGTATTTCACTGTATTTACGACAGTTTCCATGTGATCGGCGGCCGGTGTCCCGGCGAAATGGTCCTTGAACCTGTCCAGGAGCTTCTGCTTTTCCTTCTCTATTTATTTTATAAGCTGTTACGACGATATAAATGACAGATCAGTAGATAAAGCAGGTGATGTCCCTCTTTCACTTTCTATGATCATGCGTATGGATGATTATATCATAACTATATGCCTGCAGATAAATATGACCGAATGATTATTATATTGTCATGCAACATCCGCCAGTTTCGGGATCTTTTCAGATTTTGTCAAGTAAAGTCGTCTTTTTGTGATACAATATGAGATGGTGTTTTCAAAAACATATACCGGTACGTATCGTCGATACCGTATCATCATAACAACCACCACAAATAACATAGAATGGACGACCATTACCAATGAAAATAATAATAATATCCCTCGCATATTTTCTCGGAGGCATAGTTGATGCTGTGTGTGGCGGCGGCGGGCTCATAACTCTGCCTGTGCTTTTCGCTACAGGCGTTCCTGCGCATATAGCTGTAGGCACCAATCAGATGTCTATGTTCCCGGGCGTAGCTACATCCGTTGTTAAATTTTATAAGAGCGGCAAAATAGATATAAGGAATATCATATATGCAGTACCTTTCGGACTTGCAGGAGGTTTTGTGGGTGCAAAACTCAATCTGATGATATCCGAGTGGTATCTGCAAATCATACTTCTGATACTCATACCGGTACTTGCAGTTTTCTCTGTCCTTAAGCCGGATACAGGTTCAGAAGACCGCTCTTATGAAAATCCACGCAGCAGGATCATCCTGCTGTCGGCAGTGATAGGTTTCACAGTAGGTACATACCACGCATTCTACGGCCCGGCCAGCGGGATGTTCTATATGCTTGCTTTCGCAGTATTCATGAAATATGATCTTGTTACTGCCAACGGCAATTCGCGTTTTGTAACAATGTTTGTCAGCATAGTATCCAGCGTCACATATGCTCTCTCAGGGTGTGTGATATGGATGTACATCCTCTTCACGATCCCTGCATACGCGCTGGGAAATTATATAGGGGCATCTCTGGCGATTTCCAGAGGCGCCAGATTCGTGCGCCCGGTCTACTATATGATCCTTGTTCTGCTGTTCATAAAACTGGTCAAAGACTTTTTCTTTTAGATACACAAAATTTCAAAGCTCCTGGATTGGCCGCAGCTATCTTCAAATAATCATTTATGGAATTTTCAAAATTTTCATTGACAAATTCGTTATCCAGATATATAATAAAACCATCAAAAGAAACTACTGAAAAACTTGATCAGCAGTTTCAGAACAAAACAGAAACAGGGAGGTACATACCAAAGAAATAACATGTAAGCGTCGATAGTACGAAACTATATTCCAGAAAAGGAGGTACAGACCGAAGAAATAATATGTAAGCATTACTGGTACGAAACCAGATACGATGAAACGGAGGTTAGAACGGTGAAACTCAAAGAACCAAATTAAAAGCCCATTCAGCAAATCGTGTTGAATGGGCTTTTTTATTATGTAGGAAATATCGTTCTCGATATTTCCGGAATATCAACAAAAGTTTCATATGATAATACGTGGCGAAGCCACTTTTGTTCTTTTGTATTGATGATCGTAAATGTTACTATATGAATGTACAGAAAGTGGAAAATAAAAATGTACAGCCAAAGGATATGTGTCAAGCTGTTTGCAGAGGCGATGGACGTGAACACAGCACTGTCGATCAAGTATCATTCCTTCTAAAGTTTATCAGTTATCTCTTCATCAAGACTTTCATCTACTGCTAAAGTAGATACTATCAACTGTCCACTTGAAAGAGGGTCATCTCCGCCATTAACAGTGATCTTATACAGCTCCCCGTTCACCACAACGAAGGCTTTATAAAACGTACCCGTGCTGTATGCATCACCATCTGCGTCCAGGCCACCTCCATCTGTTGCTGCAATATAATATTCTACTGCGTCAGAAGGTAGGATATTTCCATTCTCACCATTCTCATTGTTAAGATCTGTTATTTGATCAGAATACTCTTTCTTAAAGTCATCTATGACTTCCTTGTCATATTCCCCATAATCCCAAATTGTGATCTCAGACATATCTTCATAACACTTGTAATATTTTGCTGATATCTGATACGTTCCATCGGGCAGTATCGTAATACCAACATCCTTATCTGCGTGATAATAATTTGAATCCGGAAGGTAATATGTCAATTTCCCGATATGTTCCATATCTCGGACACGATAGCCGTTTTCCTCTTTATCATGAAAAATCTTCAGTCCGATAACCAGTATGATCATCGCACACAAACAACTTACAATTATTGTCGCCCGTTTTGATCGTTTTTGTGTGATAACTAAATGTTCATTTACCCTTGATAATTGCTCTACCAGAACTTCATTCTCAAGAACTCGTTCTGCATCACCGTCAATAAGTTCTGAAACCGAGATCTCAAACAGATCAGCCAGCTCCTTAAGAATATTAGCCCCCGGCTCAGACTGGCCATTCTCCCACTTGGATATCGTCTGACGGGTCACATGTAACTTGCTTGCCAGCTCCTCCTGGGAGTATCCCTTGTTTTTTCTGATCGTTTTTATATTGTCACTAAGCATCGCTTCTCTCCTTTTCTGCTGTTTCATATAGAATATTTTATATAAAACGCACATCCGGGGCAAGCAACGTTAATTAACATTTTAGTTACAGGCCTGTTTTTTACGTTTTTCTGAGAATATTATGTTTATGTGCTCCGGGCAGTCTCTGAATAATTCCAGGCACCTCAAACTCACGTCATGCAAATGCCAGTGATCTTTGATTCGTTTCAGCCCGTTATTGATACGGGCTGAAATAAACCTCATCTTCCCCCGGATATATGGATCCACATGTCGTATTTGTCATACCAGTTATCTTCTATCAAATCGCGATCAGGATAACCTTTAATGCTTGCTCTTGAATCCAATATCCGGGGGCTCATTCATCGGAATATTACGCATATCAATTCCTGCAGTTGTCAATCCAACAATATTATAATAAAATTTAATTCAACAAGTGTAAGATTCAAACCTGAAAGTTGTCTATATAGTTGAAAAGGAGGTAGTTTTGATATGGCTATGGAAGATAAAGATATTATTCAGCTGTTCTTTGACAGAAACGAGCAGGCAATAGAAGAGACCTCCATGAAATATGGGAATTACTGCAGTTCAATAGCTATGAATATATTAAAGAACCGGGCTGATGCAGAAGAATGTGTAGCTGACACATATCAAAAATGCTGGGATTCGATTCCACCTGACAGACCGACGGTGTTCAGGATATTTCTTGGCAGGATCACACGAAATCTATCCTTCAATATGTATAAGAAGATGAATGCAGATAAGCGTGGAAGAGGACAGCTTACACTTATTCTGGATGAACTGGCAGAAGTTGTTTCCGATAAGGATAGCGTGGAGAACCATATCGAAAACAGAGAGCTTATAAAAGAAATCAACACATTTCTGGACAGTCTTCCTCAGGAAAAAAGAATTATGTTCGTTCGCAGATACTGGTATTCTGACAGTGTGGCTGATATTGCCAGGAGATGCGGTGTAAGCGAAAACAATGTGTCAGTAAATCTGAATCGAATCAGAAAGAGATTGCGCCGCTACCTTTGCGAAAGGGGGTTTGAATCATGAAGAAAGAAGAATTATACGAAACCTTAGGGAATATGGATGGAAGATTCATAAATGAGGCTGAAACCGTTCACTTGAAGAAAAGAAGACCTGTATGGATGAAATGGGTCGCTGCAGCAGCCTGCCTGTGTATTGTAATTGTATCTTGCGCAGGTGTGAGCAGTCTGTATAAAAACAAAAAGCAGGCAAATGCAGGGATCAGTATTCCGGCTGTTGAAATCCCAAATACTGCAGACAATGCTGAGACTGATATGATAGGACTTGTTGTATACAACGGGAATGTTTATACCCAGGCTGAAAGTTATTCTGGTTCAGATGCGCTGGCAATAAATCATTTGACCGGAAAGTATCTGGGCTATGCAACAGGTTCAATTGATGAGTTTTCAACAGATGAAGACTATGAGAATGAATTCGCATCTACACTCGAAGGAAAAGTTTTCGAAGTGAAAGGCTATGATACGGATTTCAGGATCTGCATCAGAAATGAGATCGAAGACGAGAATGGTAAAAAACAATTGATTATCGAATATCTGGATCATTTGAATGGCATCAAAATGAAAAATGGTTCAGAGCTGTTTGAACAAAGACTGCATCTCAGCAACCGGGTAAATGCAGTTAAATGGCAAAGCCATGAGGACTGGGATAATGCACGTGGAAATCTGCAGAATGCGCAGATAGGCAATAAACTGTGGACAGAATTTATTGATCAAATAAACAAAGGGGAATTTGTATATACCTGGGATCCTGAAAACACGGATGAATCAATATACGATGCCCGAAAGCAGTCACACCTTGTTCTGACAATGGATGATGGAACTGTTGTACGTCTTCGGCTCCTTGAAGGAGGGTATGTCGGTTATGAACCATTAGGCTGGTATTTCGTCAAGATCCCCGGAGACGTTTTTAACAAAGTATTTGATCTGTGCAGAGGGAATGAATAACGGCAGTTCCTCATCTGCGATTACCATAGAAGGCTAATTTACAGACTTTATTTCACAGTCTCGCAAAATGAGTTTTACGGAAAATTTACGTAAAATCATTACTAAAGCAAAAGGAACGCTGAAAATTCAACGTTTTACTGGCGGAGAACAACGCGCTGCACTTCGTGCTCCGCTCCTCCATTCATCCGGCTCCATTCGCCGGATTCTTTTCGCTGTCGCATTTTCCTGCGCCTCCTTTCGTTCGTCGGGAAAATCCGCATGGGACTTTCACAGCTTGCTTCGCAGTCTGCCGTCCTGCGCTCGGCTCAGCCGTGCTCGGACAATGAGTCTCCACCGGAGACTCATTCCCTTTCGGGTTCGAGTCCCATTCCATCTTTCAAAAAAGAAAAACAGCGCTTGTTCTACGCTGTTTTTTATCTGGCGGAGGACATGGGACTCGAACCCACGAGGCTGTTACACCCTACTCGCTTTCCAGGCGAGCTCCTTAGCCACTCGGTCAATCCTCCGCATCGCTTTTATATATTTGCTATGAGAAATTCTCTCCGCTATAAAATGTCGGTGCCTTTTTAAGGCACCTCTATAATATAGCAAAAAATCATGTATTATGCAAGATATTTATTTGTATTCCCCATAATACTTATAGTATTTACGGTTTTCAGGTTCGATTTTATTCAGCACGACTCCAAGTATCCTGCATCCGGTGACCTCCAGCTGCTTTTTGACATCTGTTGCGATCCGATGACTCGTTATATTGCTCTCGACCACCAGTATCGTCCCGTCACATCGCGGTGCTACGACTGCCGCATCTATTACCGACCCCAGAGGCGGTGAATCTATAATAACAGCGTCATATTCCAGCCTGAGATATTTTATCAGCAGTGTAAACAGTTCTCCGTTCAGGAGTTCTGTGGGATTAGGGGACAGCGGCCCTGTCAGGATCATGCTGAGACCGTTGATGTTAGTTTCACATATTATTTCTTCAAGATCCGCCTGTTTTGACAGGTAATGCGAAAGACCCCTGATGCCTTTGTTTGAGCTCTGTGCTTTATACCTGCTCAGAGTCACTGACTTTCTCAGATCAGCATCAATGAAAATGACCTTCTTGCCGTTTTCCGCCATCGAACGTGCCAGCTCAAAAGACACCGTGCTCTTCCCCTCTCCCGGAGAACAGCTGGTGAACAGGAACACTTTCAGATCCGCACCGCAGAACTGCAGGTTCGTTCTCAGTGAGTTATACGCTTCTCTTCCACCGTAATCAAGTTCCTCAAGATTATTGAGAATTATTTTATTTTCCATCACTTCTTGCCGCCTTTCTTTCTGCGGGTCCTTCCGGAAGCTTTCTTCCCGTTAGCCGCAGGGATCGCAGCCAGTGTATTCAGACCGAGATACCTCTCGATATCATCCGAATTTCTCAGCTTGTCGTTAAGCATATACATCGCTATCACTATCAGAGCCGATACAAAGGCGCCAAGCAGAAACGCTATAGCTGTGTTCTTTGTCTTGTCCGGTTTTATCGGATGATTCGGCAGTGTGGCGACCTCAACTACCGATGGTTCATCAGTCTTCATTATCTTTGGTATCTGCTTTATCGCAACTTCTGAAAATTCATTGGCGATCTGCGTTATCTCCGATGCATCAGTTCCCTGTATGCTTATCGTCAGAAACCTGGTATCAGCAGGGTTCGTAACGCTCATCATCTTCAGCAGATCCTCATACTTCATCTTCAGACCAAGATCATCTATAACTTCTTCAACTACAGGACGGCTCTTCATAAGCTCAAGATAATCGAGAGCAAGTGATGAACCTACCTGGATATCAGCCAGCGATGTTATCGAAGTCGACTGACTGGTTATGTAAAGTTTCGACGTCGCCTCATATACCGGCTCCGCCACATAAAAACTGTAAGCACCTGCTGCAGCTGCAAATATCACAGCTGTAAGCAGTATGACAAGAAACCGCTTTTTAAGTACGAGAAAAATTTCCCGTAAATCTATTTCGATCTCGTCTCTTTCTCTTTCCATACTTTATCTCCTGTATCATATCAGCTCATTCCTGGCGAGCTTCATAATATTGGTATGTACAACATCTGTCACGATATCATCCCATGCCACGCGCAGCATTTCGTCAACTGCAGTTTTCATCACCGGTGGTCTCTTCTCTGCATTGTGACAGTCACTTGCAATAAAATGCACCATCCTCTCATCCAGCATACGTTTGCTCCAGGAAGTCCGCCGGTTGAAAAGTTTCCCCAGGAAAGACCTTGCATTAACCTGTATATATACTCCGCTCTCTATAAGGGACTGCATCCCTTTAAGATCGTTTTGCAGATTCCTGTACCGCTCGGCATGTGCCAGCACAGGTCTGTATCCTGCATTGACGAACTCTCTGAGGCCCTCATATATCTTCGAATATTCAGCCTCTGTTGAAAATTCCACCAGAACATAGTCAGTGCCGCCAAGAGTCATCGCACGCCCTTTCTTCAGATCTTCGATAACACCTGCACCGTAGAAGATCTCATTTCCAAAGAACAGCTTCATATCAGGATGTATGCGTTTTACTCTGTCATAGAGTTCTGCAAATCTGCCTAAGGCATACTCCTTGTCGTAATCGGGATTCCATTTGCCGTAATGAGGCGTGGCGATCATGGCCCGTATCCCTTCACGATATGCCGTTTCGATCATATCGAGGGATTCCTCCATCGTTTCTGCGCCGTCGTCCACTCCCGGTATTATATGTGTGTGAATGTCAATATACTTCCATCTGCTGCTAAGATCGCTTTTCAATTCCTACCTCTTCCTATAGCCAGTATGACTATTGCCAAAATTACAGCCGCAGCTCCGCATCCCCAGAAAACATATGCAGCACTACCAAAAAATCCATCTATGAAAGCATCATATCCCGCCAGTGATTTGGGGAATGTGACATCCATCCCTCTGCCAAACAGATGTCCTGCCTCCGAGATGGCTATCCCTGATGCAAACAGGCTGCTGCATATATATATCTTCCGGTTCACTGCTTCCTGCTGCAGTCTTATGATTACTATTATAAGCACTAATGCTGCCCCCAGGCAAACAGGAATCGCGAATTTCACAAAATCAACAAACATTGCCCTGTATTCCGCATAGTAACCCGCAAAAGGCAGATCTGTATAAACGCTGTAATATCCGGCAGAATCTCTGACTATCTCTTCGACAGTCATCTCTATATTGCTATTGGCTCCGATCTTGTTTTTCTTGAGATATGAATCCAACGCATCCTTTACCGATGTTCTGAATCTGTCCACCGATGCTCCGTCAGGATCACTGCCGCTTAGTCCTGCTGTAATATTCTTTTCCAGATCACTGGTAAACACACTCCGATCCAGCTGTTTTTTCAGCAGATCCTCCGGCATACCGTGTTCTGCAGCTTCATCTGCAAGCAGATCCTGCAGGGCATTGAAATTCTTCTCTGCATACATGCTGTCTTCTGTACATTTTTTCAGATAGCCCTCATTCAGCACAGTAATGGCTGCTCCTGCAGAAAGTACGCCGCATGTGATGCTTAAAAAAAGGATAAACGAGAATACAGCAGATATGATCATTTTCGTTTTACTGTTACTCATTGCTGATCCTCCACCAGGACCGGTCCGCTTACCTTTTCCGCCGTAACGAAGTACCGCCGGTCGCTCTTATCAAAGACCTCTCCGAAAGGATAGCATGTATACAGCACCAGCTTTTCACCATCCGCCTTCTGAAGGTCTCTGGCACTGATATATGAAACATCTTCCACTCGCAGATCCGTTATCCTGTACACAAAATCACCATACGATGTACGTACATTTATTTCCTGTCCTTTTTTCGCATTTTCCAGAACTTCAAAATATCCCACATCGTGGGCTCCCACCAGTATGATGCGACCTTCTCCCGGAAGTCCGCTTACTGTATACTGCCCCGCTCCTCGTGACAGTATTTTGTCAGTGTCTCCGTAATACAGAGGGGCTTTGAGACCGATATCATCACAGATGATCGTACCATACCTGCTTCCAGTGGCCGGGACTGCCACTTCGCTCTTCCTGATAGTCCCGTCCTCAGGCTGGTCTTCACCATCGCTGTACTCATATACCGGTGCTCCCATCTCCACTGCTGTTTCCGTCACAGTCCTAAGATATCCTGTCAGTGGTCTTCCTGCAGTCAGCAGCAGCACTGCTGCCGCAAACAGGAATACGACCACAAGGAATGTGACTTTTACAGCAGGATGTATGTCTTTAAGTCTCATCACTATTGTGAGCGAAGAGTTTCATTTTAAAAGAAACAACTATACCGGCAGGTATCATCAGCAGAATCACTGCAGCCGCAGCTACAGCCAGCCCCAGATCGAATCCGGTGTCCTTTACCGGCAGCTGCCCTGTCAGGACAGTCTTTCCACCTTTCATCACGGAAAATGAAGATTCGCTGTCCCGGATCTTCACATCGGCACTGCCTGCCTTTTCCCTGGTGATACCCTTGTCTTTGTCTGTCTTTTTGCTGTTGTCTGTGCCGGTCCCGCTGTCCGTGCCGTCTTTGCTTCCATCAGCTGTTCCGCCACCCACCGGTACGAGATATCCCTCTATGACACCGTTCCCGATATTGCCATACATCATCGAGGCTGCTTTGGCGGCCTGCTCAGGCGTCAGATCTATGCCATCCTGGCTAAGATATGCCCTCAGCTGACCCAGTGCACCTGCAGTGGCTACATATGATTTCCCCTCATATGTAAAAGTGCCCGACGCCTGGCTTATCAGCCCGGCTTCAGGACCATTGATGTTACCTGCCATAACTGTCCACGGCACCATTAACACAGGCACCATAAGTACTGCAGCTATTGAAGCTATGCGGCGGACAGCAGAAATCAAACATGTTCTGTCCATCCTTTTTCCCCATAAATTATCCCGGATACCGGATGATACCCGGGATAGCTGTTATAATTCTGATTTATTTTGCGAAAGCCTTGACTTCTATTTTGTAATTTTCCACATACTTTTTATCAAGTATGAGCTTGTAGACATTTTTGCCATTGGATTTTATTGAAACTCTGGCTTCCGATGTTCCACGCTTAACAAAAATCGAATATTCTTCGTCACTTATTTTTTCAAGAGATATCTCCTTATCACCTCTTACTGCTTTTACAGCGTTTCCTGCTTTAACTATCTTCTGCAGTTCATAGTCTCCTGTTCTGTCAGTAAACAGAATTATCGTATAATCTCCTGCTTCTTTTGCTGGCTTGAAACTCTTTCCTGCAACATAATATCCTGTTATACGATTTCCCTCACCGAATTTCACAGTTACTTTGTCGCCTGCTTTCTCAAGCATATAATCGTTTCCGGCTGAATAAGTGAAGTCTGCATCTGCAAAGGCTTTTTCGTCGGCATCCATCCAGTTGAATCCTGTATTGCCTTTACCAACAATATTCAGAAGTTCATCATTACTAAGTTGGATATTCAGAGCTTCAGACTTGCGTTCACCTGTTATTTTGTAATAGTCGTATTTGTCCATATCAGCTGTATATTCGGCCTGATTTCCGGATTCGAACGGCTCGAGCACGTCATACACTTCCAGGTCATAGCTTGCCTTCGCCTTGTTCCTGTTGCCGTATTTTGCAGTTGCTGTGATCTTTGCATGTCCCGGTCTGTTTGCTGTGACTTTTCCGTTTTTGTCAACTGTCGCTACGGACTTGTCGCTGCTGGTGTACACCACTGCTTTGCTGTAAGGCTTTGACGGTTTTGTAACGCTTGCCTTGAGTGTTATTGTCTTGCCTGCTTCAGCTTCTGCTGATTTCTGGCTGAAAACTATCGCATTGACTGACTGACGCACATACACTCTGCATGTTTTCTTGATCTTCTTGTTTTCCCTGGATGTTGCTGTCAGTGTCACTTTATTCTTCGTTGCTTTCACAGGAGATATGTATACGTATCCTGTCCTTGCCTTCAGTGAGCTGTATCCTTTCTTTGATGTCTTTGAAGACTTGAGCTTCGCATATTTGGTACTTGATATCTTGTAGCTCACGCCTGCATTGTATACATTCGACGGTACGCTTGCCTTTACTGCAACATATCCGTCTCTCGTATAGACATAAACGTTCTTAAGACTGAGCGTCGGTTTTATCTGCTTTACCTTTATTGTTACAGTCTTCTTTAATTTCTTGTTGCTCTTTGATGTTGCCGTTATCTTTACTGTACCGGCTTTCTTGCCTGTAACCACACCGCTGCTGGAAACTGTGGCGATATTCTTGTTGCTCGAT